>JAIXVG010000081.1 GCA_027483145.1 Planctomyces sp. | reverse complement strand
GGCAACCGAAGCCTACAAAGTGCAGGATACCGAGTCAGCAAAGAGCAAAGTCGAAGCGAGCATTGCTGGGTTTGGCCGGATGATGCTCCAATATCCAGAGATCGTGCTGAACGACGATTTGGTTTCCGAAGAGGTTCTCACGGCCATTCTGTTACGCGAATACGTGTATCGATTGAATGGAGAGAAGCCATCCGAAGACTTCCCGCTGGCTGAATTCTGGCGCACGAACCAGAACAAAATGCCCGAAATCGCCCGCCGATTTGATAAGTCGCTCATCCAGTAGTCGAGAGCTACCTGAGCGGTTGACAAGGCCTTTGCTTTTTCAAGCTGCGCAGTGTCAACCCTGGGTCATGGGGCGTACTTCAAGGGGGAATCGCCCAACGCGTATGGTTTCTAACCCGGGGGCTCCTAAAGCATCGCCCCCGCTACCCACGCGTGTTGAAGAAAGCGATAGCCTTGGAGCGGTTGCAGGCTATTGCCACTCGGTTCCGCTTGGGAATGTGTACCGCTCGTAAACATTCTCATTGAAGGTAATGCTGTAGCCGGGGGCGGTTGGTGGTTGGTAGCGGCCGTTTGACATCGCAATCGGCGTGGTGAAGTGCTCGTGGAGGTGGTCGGCATACTCGCAGACCCGGTCATCCATGCGGCCGCTGATGCAGACATAGTCGATCATTGCCAGATGCTGGACATATTCGCACAGTCCAACACCACCAGCGTGCGGGCAGACTGGAACGCCAAATTTGTCTGCCATCAGCATGACCGCCAGCACCTCGTTGACCCCTGCCAGACGGCAACTGTCAATTTGACAGATTTGCATTCCACCAGCCTTGAGTAGCTGCTTGAACATAATCGCGTTCGCGCAGTGTTCACCAGTCGCCACCTTGATGGGGGCGACTGCTTTGGCGATGGCAGCATGCCCGAGGATATCGTCCGGGTGTGTCGGCTCCTCGATAAACCAAGGGCTAAACGGGGTGAGATGAGGCAGCCAAGTGAGGGCTTGCCCAACGCCCCAGACTTGATTTGCATCGATCATTAGTCTGCGGTCGGGGCCAATCTCTTCCCGCAAGATACGGCAGCGCCTGATATCGTCTGCCAGATCGCGACCAACTTTGATTTTGAACGTCGACCAGCCCTTGGAAAGTGCTTCGCGGCAGAGTTGGCGAAGTTGATCATCGGTGTACCCCAGCCAGCCAGCGGAGGTGGTGTAGGCGGGGTACCCTTCTTGTTCAAGCTGTTTAATCCGAGTTGGCCTTCCAGCCAATTGGGCAGAAAGCCGTTCGATGGCTTCGGATTTGGGAAGCGCATCTTCCAGGTAAGTCCAATCGACCGTGTTTGCGATCTCTTCCGGGGACAAGTTCGATACCAATTTCCAAAGGGGTAACTGTTCGGATTTTGCCCAGAGATCCCATACAGCATTGACGATCGCTGCGGAGGCGAGGTGGATGACCCCTTTATCAGGCCCGACCCAGCGCAACTGACTATCGCGGGTGACCTGCTTCCAGAATTGGCCCATATTGGAAACCAATTCGCCCAAGTCTCTACCGACGACCATTCGAGTGAGAGATTCAATTGCTTTGACGCAGATTTCGTTTCCGCGGCCAATGGTGAAGGTCATCCCATTGCCTGTCATACCGCTGGGGTGATCAGTTTCGAGAACAACATAAGCGGCTGAGTAGTCGGGGTCGGGGTTCATCGCATCTGACCCTGCCAGCGTGCGAGAGGTAGGAAAACGAATGTCAAATGCCCGAGCAGCCGTGATTTTAAGACTCAAGGTGACGTTAGCCTCTCTAGTGAGTATGGAGATCGAAGTATTCGTGTCGGAAGCCGTGGCGCGAATCAGAAGGATTCTCTCGGTCACAGGCTAGTGAAAGAGGGAGGGATGCAAATCGTTGAATTCGAAGAACCCGACGATTCGCATCGTCGGGTAGGGCACTCACTGGGAGGTGATTGCTCACTGGCAAATGCAGTCGAGACGAGCGTTAGAAAACGGGCTTTCGAGTGAATGGGCATCAGGGTGCAAGATCGAGCTTGTCTTTTTCGTAAAGGGGGAGATAACGGTAGTAGACTTCAAGCGTCATAACGGCGAGGGCGGTCATGTAGAGTCTTCCTCCAGAGGAACCATGCTCGTCGCGGACGTCCCAGCTTCCGGCAGCGTGACCCGACTTGATCTGCGAGTTAATCAGCATCTCCCGCATGACGACATTCCACTTGTCCCAATCCTCGCCCCCCCAGTGGTGCATGACCTGAGTCGCATAGTAATTGTAGTAAATGTTCCCCGGGTCTGGTCCATGTTTGGCAAGAAATGCTGACCCGTTCTTGATGGCCCCTCTGGCCGTTTGACCATCCAGATAGATTCTGCAGAGGAGCCCGGCTGCGGTCATCGTCTTTTCGCCGCTGCGATTGCGGCCGGGCATGTAAGAATAGTTGGCTGCGTTGTTTGATGAGACACTGCGCATAAACTTCTTCGCCCCTTCAGAACATGGTTTGGGAACCAGAATGCGTGAGGCCTGGGCGCTTTTGATGGCCATCACTTGCCATGCGACAACGCTGGTGTCGCCGGGCATTTTGGGAAAGTATCGCCAACCTCCCCCTTTTTTATCCTGGCTATTCACGATGAAATCGATTGCTCCTTCGCAAGTTTCTCTTAGCTCTTTGTCGCGGGTCATGGCAAAGGCTTCACAGAGGGCGATCGTGGCGATGGCGTGGGTATACATCCCTTCGTTGCCAAAGACCTGGCCGCGGAAGTCAAGACCTTCGTCGGTTTTGACGTAGCTTTTCCGCAGAAATGCTAGTCCCCGTTTGACTTCCGCTTGATACTCGCCATCGAGGGTGGTGTGGCCAGCACCCAAGAATGCCAAGAGGGCTAGACCCGTCGCCGCATTGCGACATTTGTCAAGGTTGCCGATCTGGGTGCAATCGCAACCGTCAGCGTGATCGTGATCGAAGGACCAGCTTCCTTGCCGCTCTTGATGACGAGCGAGCCACTTAAGCCCGGCGGCGACGGCTGCTTCGCTTTGGGCTGTTCCCCCCCGCGCCTTCACCAGTTGCATGCGGGTCGCCGATTTGCGGCCGGCCAGTTCAGAACTTAGCCGCGAGTCGACAGCCGCAGCCAGGCTGGCATCCGACGCCGATCCATCGTCAATCGTTTCTGACTGGATGCTTGGTGGAAGCTCGTTAATGTCAACTGGATTGGCGATGTCGGCCACGGGCTTGAGGTCGAGAAGTCGTTCAGGAAGCTCTTTTGCTTCTTGTTCCTCGCCGGGCTTTGCATCAACAATCAGTTTTTCGGGATTCTTGGCTTCTGCTTCGCCCGGGTCGTTGGGGATTAGAATCGCCTGCAAGACTCCGTGGAACTCTTCGTGTTCAAAGACGACCAAGGCCGCCATAAAAAAGATTGCCAGATGGAATAGCAGCGTCGTCAAAAACGTGATCAGCCATTCCCACGGTCGACGGATTTGGCGTCTGCGCTCGTTTTTGCGTTCAAGGACCGACTTGGCGGCTGGGGGAGAGTCACTTTTCAATGGGGGGTTGGTACCGGGCTGAGTTGCCACAGCCCCCGATCCACCGGCGGTGATCGTCTCGCGATTCTGGAAGAATCTGATCATGCGAAACGCTCGCTTGTGACGCCCAGTTCTTCACTATCCGAGGAAGGGGCGTGCGACACTCAGGACTGTTTAGTTGTCATGCGGAAGGAATCGGATTGGTTGCCATTGATTCTGCCACCGCATCGTTAACTGGATACTCAGGTTACGGCGAACTGGCAAAGCCATTGGCGAATGAAGACTTAGCTTTGACAGTGCATTACCCCAATTGGCAAACAACACCTCAATCGGCAGAAAGTTTCGAAAAATCTTCTTCAATAAGCATCCGCCGCAGCGGACATAAGGTCAAGCAGAATTGCAGGATAAGATTCAGTTTCTAAACAGACCCCGGAAGCCGCCAGCACGTCATTCAACCACCGGATTGGCCAGGGAGCAACGAGTGACCAGCCCTTAATTGTTGAACAAGAAGTGGCAAATGTCGCCATCCTGCATGACATAGGCCTTACCCTCGACGCGAAGCTTGCCAGCTGCGCGGATCGCCTTTTCGCTTTTGTACTCTTCGAGGTCAGCCACCCCGTAGACTTCGGCCCGGATAAAACCCTTCTCGAAATCGGTATGGATTACACCTGCCGCCTGGGGAGCGGTTGCGCCGATTGGAATTGTCCACGCGCGAACTTCCTGTTCCCCAGCGGTGAAGTAACTGTGGAGACCTAAAACTCGGTAGGCAGCCCGGGCGAGTGAGGCCAGGGCCGGTTCGGTCAGTCCAACGCTTTCGAGCATTTCGTGGCGGTCGGCTTCTTCGAGTTCACCCAGCTCGGACT
>JAIXVG010000395.1 GCA_027483145.1 Planctomyces sp. | reverse complement strand
GCTTCCGGAACGTTCGGATACGCACGCGAAATGGCAGCGTTCGCCCAATTCTCTCAATTGGGTGGAATCATTCCCAAGACGATTACCCCCTTGCCACGTCCGGGTAATCCGCCGCCGCGAACAGTCGAAACTAGCAGTGGCCTGCTCAATTCGATTGGGCTCGATAATGACGGCCTCGAAGCGTTCATCGAAAAGCATTTGAAGGCCTTGCTTGGCCTGGGTGCGCCGATTATTGCGAATATAGCCGGCAAGAACACTACCGAGTTCGCTGCAATGGCCAAACGGCTCGACCAGTTCGATGGACTGGCGGCCCTTGAACTGAATATCTCCTGTCCGAATGTCAGTGGCGGAACCGACTACGGGACCAATCCCATTTCAACAGCAGAAGTAGTTCGAGCAGTCTGCGAGTCGACCAGGCTGCCGGTCCTGGCCAAGCTGACCCCTAATGTGACGAGCCTGGTGGAGATTGCAGCCGCAGCTGCGGAAGCCGGGGCCGATGGGCTGTCGCTGGTGAACACGTTCCAGGGATTAGTTGTCAATTGGCGTAAACGGGCACCCGTCCTTGGAAACGGACTTGGAGGGCTGAGTGGGCCGGCGATCAAGCCGCTGGCGCTAAGGGCTGTGTGGCAAGTGGCGCGAGCTGTTCGTTGTCCGATCATCGGAATTGGTGGAATTCAAACCCTGGATGATGTGCTCGAATTCATCGTGTGTGGTGCTTCGGCTGTTCAACTGGGGACCGTCAACTTCTATGATCCGAGCCTCGCGACGCGGCTGGTAGCGGAACTGGACGAAACACTAACCGCAGAGAACATTAGTAGCATCAACGATCTAGTTGGCACGATCAAGCCTTCGCTGGTCGAGCAGGCGCGTCTGGCCCTTGTTCAATAGGGATAGTTGAGCGCTTCTCGCAGCGACCTGAGCTATGTGTCGCTCCGCCGCGAGAAGTGGACCGCAAACTGACGGGCTAAATTAGAACTTCATTCATCCATCATTCTTCTCACGTTGAGCACTGCATGAACATCCTTTCTGGGATTCAACCAACGGGCCGGTTTCACTGGGGGAACTATTTTGGGGCCATTCAGCAGTACGTGACCCTCCAGGACAACACTCAAGCCTTCTACTTTATTGCCGACTATCATGCATTAACGACCGTGCGGGACCCAAAGGTTCTAGCAGACAATGTGCGCAATGCGGCAATGGACCTTCTGGCCCTTGGCCTCGACCCGGCCAAGGCGGCCCTCTTTCGGCAGTCGGACGTTCCGGAAGTGGCAGAGCTGTGCTGGTTGCTGCTGACTGTGACTCCGCAAAGCCTGCTCGAGAAATGCCATGCTTACAAGGATAAGGTCGCTAAAGGCTTGCCAGCCGACGCGGGGCTGTTCACTTATCCGGCATTGATGGCGGCCGACATTCTGATTTATGACAGCGATGTGGTGCCCGTCGGTGTTGATCAAGTGCAGCATGTTGAAGTGACTCGCGATATGGCGCTGCGCTTCAACGGCTACTATGGCGAGACCGTGCTGAGGTTGCCGACACACAAGGTGCTTGATTCGACTGCCAAGGTGCCCGGAACCGATCGCGAAAAGATGTCGAAAAGCTACGGCAACACGATCGATATCTTTGAGAGTGATAAGTCACTTCGCAAAAAAATTATGTCGATCAAAACCGACTCCCTGGGGGTGGATGACCCTAAAAACCCAAACGACTGTGCGATCTATACGCTGTATCAGCTGTTCGCTTCGCCCGAACAGCAAGCGGCTCTTGCCCAGCGGTACCGGGCAGGTGGCATGGGATATGGAGAAGCAAAGCAGGCGCTATTGGACGCGGCCCTTGCATACTTTGGCCCAGCTCGGCAAAAGCGGGCCGAGCTAGAAGCGAATCCGGGAATTGTCGATGATGTCCTGAAGCAGGGAGCAACCCGGGCCAGAGCAAAGGCTCGCGAGACGCTACGGCGAGTCCGCGCGGCCTGTGGACTGTTGGCATCACCGATAGTCTGATGATTCTTCTCTCAGAACAACTTGACCACTGCCTATCGCCCAACTCCAGGCTAGCTCACGGATCGCTCTTGAGTTCAGGCGAGACAAGGACGTCAGTCCTTGGGTTCTGCATGATTATCGTGCTCCATTCGCACCAGCGAGCGAGAAGAACCAGCAGGTCGAGCCGTGCGGCCCCCCAACGGGTTGGCAAACACATACGAGAATGCAGTCCTGCATTTCGCCAAGCCCGGAGCAGTTTGGTTCGTTGCACCGTGATTAATCGCAATCATTGCCCGAACTGCTTCAACTGACAGCCAGCCGGGCCGCAGCGGCAATCGCGGCTGTTTCCGTTCGCAGTATATAAGGGCCAAGCGAGACCGGGACCGCTCCCACGGCTGTCGCTGCCTCAATCTCGGCCGGAGTGAACCCCCCTTCGGGACCAATCAGGAAGACGGTCTTCATGCTATGGCCAATGCTAGTAGCCGAAGTGGATGTTAAAGCGCTGCCCAAGTAAAGCTGGGCCACTGAACCGGCAATGGACTGTAAAAAATCGCGATATGGGGTGACGCTACTGATTGCCAGCAAATGATTGCGGCCTGATTGCTTACAGGCCGCGATTGAAGCCGCTCTCAAGCGGTCTAGTTTACTGTCTCTGGGGTCGACCGAACTGCGAGCGGTAGCAAGTGGGACAAGCCGGGTAATCCCCAATTCGGTCAGTTTCTCGACCATCCATTCAAACCGGTCCCCTTTAGGGACTGCCGAGGCGATGACCGTTTCTCGTTCAGGGGAAGTGGTCTGGCTGATAGCACCAAGTTCCAGCGTCGCAGTTGACCTGCTGAGTTTGACGATGGTGGCAGGGGCAACGCGTCCAGCCCCATCAAAGACTTCAATTTCCTCGCCCAGTTTAGCCCGGAGGACATTGATTAAGTGATGTGCTTCCGATCCGCCAAGTTCGCCCAGTCCGTCTGTTGGCCAGGCTGCCAGATGAAATCGCCGCATGCAGTACTCGGTGCAAAAAGGAACTGCCAACTAAAAACAAGAACTTAACGTCGCACGGCTGATCGTGCAGATAAATTAGCCGCAATCAGTTGGTGAAACAACAACAGTCGACCGCATCGGGCATGGGCAAACGACTGCCAATCAGCCAGAATTCGGACTGGACGAATTCTGGTTCAGGGAAGATCCTTTAGCGAATCAGGTTTGCCTAAGTCGATACCGACACGGCCGATCGATGTTCGATTTAATACGGAGAGTTAGTGAATGCTGAAGCATATTGTTGGCCTTGCCGTTGTCGCCAGTGTTCTATTGTTTGGGTTGGAATCGGTGGTACTAGCGGGGGATTCCAAAGCGACCACGGTTCGGGTTGTCGACAAGGCCGGGTTTGATGCCGAGATTGCTCTGCACAAAGGCAAAATTGTGCTGGTCGATTGCTGGGCGACCTGGTGCGTTCCCTGTGTGAAGGAGTTTCCGAAGACAGTGGCGATGAGCCACGACTTTGCCGACAAGGGGCTGGTGGTGATTTCGCTCTCGTTCGATGAGCTGGCTGATGGAAAGGTGCCTACCAAAGTGCAAAAGTTTCTCGATAAGCAAGGGGCCGACTTCCCAAACTTGATTAGTGAACTACCCCTGGCGGAAGAGGGAGGAGTAGCCTTCGGGATTAACGACGGTGCCTTACCCCATATGATGCTGTTCGACCGGAAAGGGAAGCTGATCAGGCGGCTTGCCGGGACTGAGGAAAAACCACTCAGTCATGACGACGTGGCAAGCGCGGTCGAGAAGGCGTTGAAAACCAGTAAGTAGCCGGGTGAACTCTTGGATTGGCAAGACTGGCAGGTTGCCATCAGGCTTGGCACTCGTTATCCGATTGTTAGTGCCCCATCTGTGAAGCAGTTTTCAAGACAGTCACCGTGACCGTTTGAGGGGCCAATCTGGAACTGACGCTTCCTAGATGGCTGGAGCAATCGCCGGTTTTTGTGAATCGTCCGTGTGATGGGATGCACTCGACCACTCGCGTGGCCAGCTCGGCGAGAATTTGAGTTCCGTTCCTAGAACGGCCAAAACAGCGTGAAGGCGACTACCGCAGTCAGTGACCAAACTCCCCACGCCGTAGAAGCCACTTTGCGGCGAGCGAGCAACACGAGGCTCGCTCCCCACAGGGCCCAGGCGGCAATCGCGAGCGACATTCCCATCGGCCACCAGTCCTGGGCAGCGCCACGTGAGGCGACCGACAGCATCAGTTTTGCATCGCCCCCCGACTTCACAAACTGAAGTCGCTGGCCGGTGGTTGGAATGGCAATTGCCAGTCCTAAGCCCCTAGCACTTCGCCCTTCTGCGATTTGTCCCGCAAATTCCAGCCCACGCCCTGCGAAAGCCGCGCCGCGTTCGCCGTCAAATTCGCCTAATCGAACTTCCGACCTCGAAAGGCCGCTAGCTCGTCTGCCAGCGGCTGCGTCCTCTGGCATGGTGCTGTCAAAGTCTGAAATCTGACGTCGGGTGTCTGCCTGAGCGTTAAACGGGCTCTCGTTTTCGGCAGAGATTGGTGCGTCACCCGGACGACCGCCCCCCATGCCGCCTCTGCCACTCCCGCTGCCCGCTCCGAAGCCGGATTCATCGCTATATACGCCATTTCCGAAGTGCTCGCGTGACTGACTTTTGTCCCGACTCGCATTGTTGGCGTCGTAGCCGCCAGCTTGCATCTGCATCATCCTCTTCCCAGCAGTGGATCCTGCCTGGGATTTGCTGAGCTTATTCAATGTCGAGTAATTCTGGCTGCGGTACGCCTGCCTCGCTTCAATCGATGGAAGAGCTGGTTGTGCTTGAGGCTCTGAATCAGACTTGCGACCCAGCTCTCGCTTCACTGCCAGCTCTTTGAAACGAAAGTCCGATGCCGCATTCTCACGGGCAAGGCCATCGCTCTCAAAGCTGTCAGAAAGGTCAACCTGCTGGCGACGGTTGAAGCGGTAAAGCATATCTCCGTTCCCAAAAGCCACTTCGGCCTGTTGCTGAAGATTGAGCTTTAGGTTGCGGCCATTGACCCCTGCACTGGCAGGGTTGGACTGACCTTGCTGTTCGCTTTGCAAAACCCGGAAGCGATTAATCGTCAGAGCTTGCTCTTCGGCCAATTGACGCCGTTCGTTTTCTGGAATCGCTGTGTTGTTCGTGACGGCCGCTTCCCCTCGTCCCAACTGTTCAACCAAAGTGATCGAGTTAGTAAGGGCCTGGACCCCGATTGAGCTGTTTCCGTTTTGATTGACGACCGATATGAGATCATTCAGCTCATCGATCGCAGCTCGCTGATAAATGAGTGCCTCTCCCGCTTCAGCCAGAACATTCAAGTTATGCAGTTGAGGCTGATCAACGGGCATGGCCCATAGATCGTCTGGCAAGAAGACTCGCACAACGGTCCGGGCGACTGGAATTCCAAGTTGGCCATCTTGTTGAGCCGAAACAATTTCAGCCAAGGGAAGTTGCATCGTGCTGCCCGTTAGCCGGTTTTTGGCAGGCAGGGCCTGAGGAAGTTCTCCCGAGTAAGTCACCACCACCGGAAACGACAGGTCGGCTGAGCTGGTTTTAGGCAGCGGTACCAGTAGGACACCGGGCTTCTGCGGATCGACCACGGCTAAGGCAGGGGCACTAGCGACTATGGTGGTCAGCAATTTCGCATTGGCGGGTAATCGCACTGGTAAGAATTGGCGCAACCGGTTCTTGATGGTGAATGTCGCCTGAGTGCGATAGGTCCCATCGCGAGCTACCACCGTTAACAGATCAGCCACGTTGACCGAAGCAGGAATCGGCTTTGTTGGTTCGGGACGAGACAAGGTCCAGCGAATGGCTTCGTCATCGGATGACAGCCGCAAGAGTTCGGTCGCCTGGTCCAATAGCGGGGCTGGAATCGCAAGCGGAACTTGATCACGTGTAATAGGCGTGGCGCCTCGCTCGCTGGTTCTCAAAAGCTGACTATCAGACAGGTTTGTTAGTAGCGAGAAGTGCTGCTGAGCCGTCAGCGGGGACGACAAACCCTTGCCGGTGCTTTGGTGGAGTAGCAGTTGAGGTGCGACTGCTTCACTCGTTGCCGCTGGTAAGTTGGCGGCCCCTGACAGCAGAAAGCGACCTGTAATCGCTGACTTCGTTCGAACTTCCAGCCGGGTCTGGCCAGCAACCGTTTCTAACACCCGATAACTGCGCATTTGGTCCCCCGTCAGGGAGAGCTTCGCGGCCAGCCAGTCGGGAGCGGTGAAGTAGAATGTGTCGACAGCGGCATTCTCGACAGACCATTCCATGAGTAATGAATAGCCCAAAACCGTCTCGGTAACGGCTATGACACCAATCGTATTACCGGTCACCTTGGCCGAAGCGGGTTGTGATGTCAGGACAACTGCCGAGGGCAGCAATTGAGTGGTACGCAAAACGAATTGTGGAACCGTGGGCTTCAGTTGAAGAAGGGGGGCCGCTGCCTGATCAATCTGCATGACAGACCAGCTTCCCCGATCGCTGAGCAGCGTGGTCAACGATGGTTCAGGCCAGATGGCAAGTTGACTGGTTAACTGGCTGGCACCCGTAAACTGTGGAACTACGACGCTCAAAGGCTGTGTAGCCAGCGATTCGTTCTTCGTCGCTCCAATCAAGACTTCGGCCAATTGCGAGACCGGTGGCGAGACCTCGATTGTCAGCTTCTGCTTATCTCCGGCCTTGGAAACAAACCAGTCATTGATGTTCGATGCAACGACCGATTGCACTTGCCAACCTGCCGGCAGATCGTATTCGAACGTCGAGACCGCTCCCCCGGTCAGCTTATGGGTAAAGCGCGAAGCGATAGACTGCTTGGATGTCCCTAACTGTAAGCCATGCTCGGCTGCGACGACTTGATTGAGGATCGTTCGGGTCACCTGCAAGTCTAGACCGACCGGCCGCGCCGCGAAGCGGTAAACAAAGACTGGTGATGAGGTCGGTCGAGTCACTGGAACCGTCTGTGGAAACTGGTCGGCGTTGCGTTGGGTCAGGCCGGTGATCTGTGTGACCTTAACACCGAGGTTAGCGTCGGCAAACAAACCCAAATGGCCCGTTTCGTGGGTCGCCTCTGCCGGTGTTACTAGCGGAAGACTGGTAGCCGCTGTCAATCCATCGAGGCTGCCAAGCCATAATGAATCGATTGTTAATCGGGTACTATCCCCCACACTGCGGCGCAACAAGACCTTCAGTAGGCGAGTTGGACCATCGTTGGCCAGTTCCCAACCTCCCACATCCGGACCGTAAACACCTTGCAGCTTGAGAACCTCGGGCAAACGAAACACGGCTTCCGTCATTGCCCCTTGGCGAACTCGGTACTCGACACCGGTGCTTTGCCGGACCCCCGAGTCGTCAATCGCCACGGCCGTCAATGATTCGACATGAATCGTCGTTCCTACGGTTGCAGAGAAATCGGGTTGCCAGCTGACACCCAGCGTGGCTGTCTGGTCGATTGGCAGCTCGATGGTCGTTTTGCCATCAGCTACTTGCTTGCGATAGGCCGAGCTGGACCCGTTGATGCGTAATCGAAGCTTGTCATCGGGTAAGCGAACGACCAGTCGTCCTACTGGAACAGGCGTGAGGGGGATCGAGAATTCTCCAGCAGTTCCGATTGAACGGGCAGGAACCAGGAACTGGGCATCAAGCAAATGGATGCCGGGCTTGGTAATGGTGACTGCGAACCCGGTCAGCCCACCCTCTCGTGGCACGCTAACGACGGTGGCTGGGGCGTTGTTAAGGGTTGCTTCGACCAGCGCTACCGAGTGAATGGGAAGCGCAACCTGAGCAGGGTCAGGCCCCGAGTGATAAACAACGTAGCGTGCTGTCAGCGTAATCGCCGCTTCTTCTCTGGACATTACTGCCGCGTTCACATCGGCCAGATAAATCGCGTGCGAAACCCGGCTACCAAAGTCGGGTGGAACCTGAAGTGCATCGCTTTGACCAGCTAACCGCAACAGTTGGAGATAGCGAGCCTGCGGCAAGAAAAAGCGTTCAAATGTGGGAACCTGGCCCGGCTTATCTTCGCTAACCACCGCAAACACTGGTGCCGAGATGACAGGTCGTTCCTCTGGAGTGGGGGCCGACTGTGCCCCTTCCTGGGCCATCGTGGTCGCACAGGTCAGCAGGCTTCCAACTGCCAGCAGACCAGCAGCGCTATGGGGTGCAGCCATGCTGCGAACTTTCGCGGCAATACGCCCCCAGGTAGCGGACAAGCTTTTTAGAACAAAGATGACGATCCACAGACCGAGTCCAACCAGCCCACCCAAAACCAGGCCATCAAAGAGTCCAAGGCCGGCCAGCGGAACGAATTGGTTTCCGATCGCCACAGCCGTAATGCCCAATAGCGCCATCCCAATCCGCCCGCGCCAGTTGAGTGACCGCAGTAGCCATAAGACCAACGCAGTGAGCGCGGCCGTCAGCATTCGCACGGCTGCGGTCAGGCGTTCACTGACCAGCGTGATCGACAGGGCAGGAGTCCCCTCGGTTGCAGCAGCGGTACCGCTATATTGGAAGTGGTGTTGTGCCGAACCGGCTGGCGGTTCGATCGTAATTGATAGCGAGAGCCGAGCCTGCTGCCCCAAAGCCACCTTCCCTTTCTCGACCGGCTTATCAGTTCCCGGTGGAGCCTTCCTGCCAAGCAACACGGCAAGCGGTGCCGCAACTGGGGCCGCGGGTGGGATCGGGCCTGATGCGGGGGCTGTCATTCCATTGGGACTGCTTGTTGCGGTGGGACCCATTGGTCCAGATGGCTTCGCAGGTTGATTCGGCTCCAAGCCCAGATTTTTCGCATCTTTCGACTTCGGTAAATCGTAAAAGAAGCTCGTTGCCGCCTTTTCGGCCGGCTGTCCCATCTGCGGTTCTT
>JAIXVG010000423.1 GCA_027483145.1 Planctomyces sp. | reverse complement strand
GGGGCTAGAGAATCAGCTGATTTGTCTCAAAAGCACTCAAGTCTCATCGGCTTGATCGACGGTTGAGGGCAAACTGAAGTTGCTAGCGACTCGCGACTGCCACCCGGCACATGGTCCGATGGTAGGAGTTGTAGCGGATGAATGGCCAGGCCGCCGATGCGGACCTCCTATGAAGCAGTCAGTGGCAACCGCGAACTGTCGCGTGAGATCCAGGCGTAGCGAAATCTTCAACACGTTCCCAAAGGCTGCAGACTTCTCAACCGTTTTGAGATTCCCCAAGAGGAGTCACAAAACGCTTCTAGAGGAGCCGACTTCAGCTGGCTCTGGCCTTTGAGAACTCAATCGATAGGGTAGGTTATCAGCCACTTGGGCAAAATCGGGGTCTGGCCACTCTGATGCGTTCAACCCATCACCTACGCTTGTGCTTCTAACTCGCCCCAGCGGCTGAAGCAAGCGTCCAACTCAGCTGCGATCTCTGCAGCACGGGCGGTTTGTCGGGCGACCTGGGCCGGATCGTTACGATAAAGGGCCGGGTCGGCGAACTGCTGTTCGAGTGCCGCTTGCTCCTGTTCAAGTCGATCGATCTTGCCGGGGAGTTCTTTCAGTTCTTTCTCTTCCTTGAACGAAAGCTTACGACGTTTTGCCGCAGTGGCAGATGGAGCGGGTGGCCGATCGGCTGTTCGAGTGTCAGGCCCGCTAGCCATTGCTGCTGCGGGCTTTCTGAGATTGGCCGCTGAAGCCAGTTCAATCCCCTTCTGCCTAACCCAGTCGTCGTAACCACCAACATACTCGCGCAGCGTCCCCTCCCCTTCGAAGACAAGCGTGCTGGTGACAACATTGTTGAGGAACGATCGATCGTGGCTGACGACCAGGACCGTTCCGCCATATTCGACCAGCAGCGATTCGAGCAGCTCCAGAGTCTCTGCATCAAGATCGTTGGTTGGCTCATCCATCACCAGAATGTTGGCGGGCTTGGTAAACAGCTTTGCAAGCAGTAGCCGATTGCGCTCGCCACCAGAAAGATATCGGACCAAACTGCGTGCTCGTTCGCCCGAGAAGAGGAAGTCTTGCAGATAGCCGAGAATATGTCGGGGCTGGCCATTGATGAGGACCTTATCGTTCCCCTCTGCCACGTTCTCTGCAGCAGACTTATTGTCATCAAGCTGCGCTCGCAACTGATCGAAATATGCGATTTGCAGGTTCGAGCCGAGCTTCACCGTTCCGCCAGTCGGGGCCAGTTGACCAAGCAGGACTCGCAATAGCGTCGTTTTCCCTGCTCCATTCGGACCAATGATCCCGATTTTGTCTCCCCGAAAAACCGTGGTGGTAAAGTCCTTCAAGACCGTTCGCTCGCCATAGCTGTGGGTGATGTTTTCGGCATGGGCAACCAGCATCCCCGAGCGATCGAACTCTTGAAGTTGCAAGCGGACTTGTCCCACTTGCGAGCGGCGATTGCTGCGCTCGACCCGCATGCGCTCGAGCGCTTTGACGCGCCCTTCGTTGCGGGTTCGCCGCGCTTTAACACCCGTGCGAACCCAGACCTCTTCACGGGCCAGCTTCTTATCGAACTGAGCCTCGGCCTGGGCCTCGGCTTCCAACAGCGCTGCTTTGCGTTCGAGGAACGTGAGGTAGTTGCAGGTCCAGTCGAAGAGTCGTCCCCGTTCGATCTCAACAATGCGGGTCGCCAGCCGTTGCAGAAACATTCGATCGTGAGTCACAAAGACCAGCGTACAAGCGGTCTTCAGCAGAAAGTCTTCCAGCCACTTGATCGCTTCTACGTCTAGGTGGTTCGTTGGTTCATCAAGCAATAAGACATCAGGTTCGCTGACCAGGGCCTGCGCCAATAGCACGCGGCGCTTCATTCCTGACGAAAGCCGACCGAATAACGCTTCGCCAGGAAGTTCCATCCGGGCCAGAATCGACTCAACCTGATGTTGCTTCAGCCACGCATGCTCGGGACCAATTGCTTCTAACAACTCGGCTGCTCGGGCTTCGTTGGGTGGACGCTGGTTTGTTTCGAGCTCGTGCCACTCAGCCAGCATGGTCCCGTCTGGGCCGAGCCCCAAGGCCACTTCTTGAAAGATGGTGTGCTCGGCTGCCCCGGGGACTTCTTGCTCGAGCCGCGTGATCCGTGCGGTAGGAGCCAAAGCGACTGTCCCGGAATCAGGCTTCAGCGACCCGGCCATCAGCTTCAGTAACGTTGACTTCCCTTCCCCATTTCGGCCGACGAGGCCAATTCGCTCGCCCGGTTCGATTTGCAGCGAAATCCCATCCAGCAGATTCCGGCCGCCATAACTGAAGGCGAGGTCAGTGACTTGAACGATGGCCATACTGGAAGGGGCTGCCTGCAATGGTTGTGGGACGACAGTAAAACGAACCGCACTAGGTTAGCAGGCAAGCGTGTAAAACTGTAGGGGCTTATTGATTGGCTGATTGAGGAGGGTATTACTGAGATTTTGAAAGCTGTATGCGGTCATCGCGACCTGCAGTAAAGCTTGGAATTTGCAGCGTCATAAACGGTCGACGTTGCCAACGTGTCGAGATCAGAAAATCGGTTAAGAGTTTTCCGCCTGCCATTCTTTATTGCGTTGCAGTCGACGGATCAGCGGGCTCTCGGAAGGTTTTAAGTCGCGGCCATCTCGCAGAGGGTTACTTCATCGATCGAGACCGAAGTAAACGCGATCCGCAACTCGGTTCCATTGCTGAGCAAAACTCGGTGGATGAGGCACGGATTCCGGGACGCATCCTCTTCCAGATCAATTTCGTCATAGAGCCAATGCACGTTGCGATCGGAAAACGGCGGTTCTACTGGAGCTGACAACGGGAACGCTTCGCAGACTTGATCTTCCGCCAGAGCGTATGTGAGGACTGTTGCCTGGGAAGCCAATTGCACGATCATGGAGGCCGTTGACAATGCCATCACATCATTGGCCGCCTGCTGTGCACCGGGCCTATACACGTGAAGCTCGTGTGGCTGCGGCAATTGGATGATCGCTGCGTCATGCAAGCAGAGTGAACTCAGTCGCTCGGCATCGCGGGCTGACGAAGGACCAATAACTGTTGCAGCCTGGTGAAGACAGCGCTCAACGTGGCTACGATAGGCTTCGATCGCAGCTTCCCAATCATCGTGGGCGGTGTCAGCGATTTCGTCGTTCTCAGAATTGAAGTGAGAGAACAGCTCAGCGGTAAAGAAATTCATTTGTTGGCTTCCTTCAAGATCGCTTTGCTTTGCGTCGATCTGTCTCGTAAAAAGTGTGACCTGCAGGGGGACGATCTAGAGGCTGGTAATGGGGTAGTGCGTGTCGACCAGCCGAAGGGTGAGGTGGACACTGTTTTGACCTTCCATTTGCAGTCTGTTCAATGTGCTTAGCCAGTTTGTCATTGGCTTTTCGGGAATCTCCGCAAACCACCACATCTCTGCCTGCTTTTCTTTCCTCAATTGCTGTCTGTAAATCAATCGGCAAATGTCGGCATACAGCCCCATAACTACCAAGTGTCGCCTGATAAATCGAGGGGATACTACTACCGTCCGAAGTTTGCACATTAAGCTGAGATATTTGAGCAGCACTGAATTCGAACACTTCTACTCGCCCGTTAAAAGCAAACCTGAGACAAAAGAAGTTCAGCAGCTTGGTTGTAGATCAGTTGCTGCAAACACTGCGTGAGAATTTGGACTTCGCTCAACGATTGCTGCGGATATCTAAGCTTTTACTAGTTAGTTTAATCATCATCTTCTGAAAACGGTACGGCTATTTCGATTGACCACCTATCACCCGCAAGACGCGAAGAAATGTGTGACCGCCACTTCCTTAGAAGACCGCGAGGAATCACCTTCAGGGCCGCTTAAATCGTTTATTGAGATAGATTAATCCCTTGGTCACATCGTCGAGGGAGCCGATGGCGACATACATTTGGTAGGAATAGTCGCCGGGTTTGATGCCGTTGTCATCGCGCACTCGAAAAACACAGTTCCACTTATTGACTTTCTCAGCTGGAAATCTGAAACGTCCATATCCAGCGTGGGTGTAACCGGGAGATGGTTGGTCGGGGGAATAGATTCCCATCGCGTGGCTGCCTGCGGCGTTGGCGACAACTAACGGGAGGGCTTGTTCTCCGTCTGCTTCTTGAGGAGATTCAAGTTGACCGGTATCCGCGCGGAAGACATAGAACTTATCGAACTCGGCTGGCATATATCCGGTGAGTGCTTCGAACTGGGCCAGCGTGTGATGCTCTCCCTCGGGAACCGTAAACGCCACTTGGTAATCAATGATGTTGGGATGCTCGGCAAAACCTATGCGAACTGTTTTTGTGACCAAATGACTGGAGAGCAACTTCTGATTGAGGGCAGGTCGCCCTGAAGATAACTCATCCGGGGCGAGCCAGAACGCCATCCGAGTCTGGGTACGAAGCTCGTTTCCTGTCGTGCGGATGCTGATGAGCTTGCTGGTTGACGTGACCCCGGCTCCATCCTTTTGGGAACCCGCTTCAGTCGGATTGTAGCATTCGGGCCAAAACTCTTGCTTGAGTCCGCAATCAAAGCTGCATGCCGATTGCAATTGGCGACCATGATCGAGGCTGTCGATGAATTCCTGACCGTTCCAGGTGAGTGAATCGATGGCACCCGCTAAACGATCGGTCGTCGTAACCACAATTTCAGAACCGAGGGCAGCGGCTCGAATCACGGATTCGCCGGAAACATGTTCGGCCTTTGCCGTTTTAGAGTCGGCAGCGGTTGTAACGATTGATGACCCGAAGAACAGGCCAAAGAGCAACCAGCGTTTGTGGTTAATAAGCAAAGCGTTCTCTTTTTGTGGTTTGGCTGAAAAGACTCGGTGGCCCCATTTGCTGAGGATAATAAACCGGTTTGGGGATATGAACCAGTCGGCAGGATGGCTCGATTGCTGCTGGAGGGATAGTCGATGTCTGCCCGAACCTTCGGATTGAAACCCGAGGCTCGCCTTGATCGTGAGGATGTTGGGATTGCCGTTGTTGCGACGCTGGGGCGGAAACGGTTTCCATAAGCGACCCGTCTGCTTGCGACCGCCGACTGCGGCGGAAGCAACAGCCCTCGTTCGTGACTTTGGCGTCTCGAACTCCAGCGACTGGCCGATGTTACCAGCTTGACCATTGAAGTCTCTCACTACCCACTGGGTACGAGCAAATGGAAAAAGATTGAACATCGGTTATTGTGCCACATCACCCGTAATTGGCAGGGCGTGCCCTTGGAGACGATGAATGTTGTTATCAACCTGATTGCCAACACTCGCACCGAAACCAGCCTTGAGGTCCACGCCTGGCTGGACGAAGCCGACTATCCCGCTAAGCTCAAAGTGAGAGAAGAAGAACTGGCTGAAGTCGGGATTGTTTGCAACAAGTTTTACGGCGAATAGAACTACGAAATTGAACTTCAATGATAACAACGATTTGAACAACTTATTGTCGTTCAGCGCCTAACCACGGCAAACCGGGAAAATGCCACAATTGCGGGGGACTTCATGAAAGTTGTGTGAATCTCCCCTTTTTCGAGGTCAGCCAAATGATCTTACGTGATCTGTCACCCGTTCGGTTTTTCGGGTGAGGAATTGTCGGTCAATAAACACTCGTCCCCCAGGGTGACTTTTCGCCAGGGGCCGCGCACCCGCAAATCGGGCCAAATCGACTGAGGGTGCCAGCACACAAACGATTTAGTTTTTGCTTCTGTTGCCGTGGATTGATGACGAATCCTCTCTAGAAAATGAGACGCCAATGCATTGCCCGTCAATGTCTGCCAGCCACCGCAAAATCCTCTTGGGATTGGAGCAATTCAAGTTTGACAGTCCCCGGATGGGGAGATTCACACAGCGACTGGCCAAAGAGAACGGCTGGTCGGTCACCTACACGCTTCGCGTAATCAACGAATATCGGCGGTATTTGTTTCTGACGGCATCCGCCGGACATGTGGTTTGCCCATCGGAAGATGTCGATCAGGCGTGGCATTTGCACTTGGTTTACACGCAATCGTACTGGAACGACTTGTGTGCAAATATCCTGGGTTATCCGCTGCATCACCATCCAAGTGCGGGTGGTTCGTCCGAGTTTGAGCGGCACCAAGCCATGTACGCCGAGACGCTGGTAGCGTACGAGCGTCTGTTTGGGGAAACTCCTCCGGGCGATATCTGGCCAGATGTCAAAACACGATTTGCTTGTGGCGATCACAATCGTCGGATCAACTTGGCCACCCATTGGGTACTACCCAAGATAAGCTGGTCGACTCTTAAGACTCATTGGCCAACCGTGCGACGTCCACATGTCGCTGGCAGTTGTGCCATTCTTTTCCCGATCGGTGCGGCTGTTTGGAATCCATTGGATTGGACGGGAGTCGAATTCATCCTGTTGTACGTCCTGTTGTTTATCCTGGCAGTCATTGCCGCAGTAGTTGTCAGGACGGTTTTGCGCCAACCCGAAGGAGATGTCGATGAATCCGGACTAAGCGTGTACGAAGTCGCGTGCCTCAAAAATGGAAGCTCTTCGGTACCGTTTGTTGTTCTTGCCTCAATGCTTAAAGCTGGCACGCTGGTCTGGGTGCCCGGCCCGCAATCGACCGGAAAGTGGTTCTCGACCAAGCCCGAGCGGCGTTTGAAATCCGGGCCGAATCCACTTGCGATAGATGCTCATCAGCTTGAACGAGCATTTTATGAGAAAGCCAACTTCAGTGACGGAGTTTTAATTCACGACCTACGAGAGCTGTCGGTCACACATGCCAATCAACTCATTGAAAACCTGAAGAGACGAAATCTTGTCGTTGGCGATGAAATGGCAGTGCGAATTCGCCGAATTGGCCTACTGATTTTTTTAAGCCTGCTGGCGTTCGGGGTGGTCAAGCTGGGTGTCGGAATCTGGCGAGAAAAGCCAATTGGTTTTCTTGCGGTTAGCTGCATCGTGGTAGCAGCCGCGTCATTCGCAGCCAATACTCGACCTTTTCAAACCTCGGCTGCCCAGATGATCTTGAAAGAGATGCAGTCCCGACAAGGCCGTCTCAAGACGCGGCAAGCGGCCCCGTTGACCCCCGCGCAGGCCGCCTTGGGAATTGTCCTGTTTGGCAGTTCGGCGATTGAAGCGGCCGAGCTATCCGAACTACAGCTTGCCTGGAAGGACTCCATTAGCCGGCACGCGAACGCCGCTTCCGGAAGTGGTTGCGGTGGAACCACCAGTGGTGGGGGGTGTGGTGGTGGTGGTTGCGGCGGCGGTGGATGCGGTGGTTGTGGAGGAGGAGACTAGCAGCCTGCTAGGTTTCTTCGTTACGCGTCGCGCTCGGCGGTTTGCTTTGGCAAAGATAGTGTCCCCAACTGGCGAGCAATCTAGTTGTTGGTGATGAATGAGGAACTGCCGTAACCAGACGAAACAAGACAAATCTTCTTCGTGCTTAGCAGGAAGAAGATTCCCCTTTCAACCCCGCCGTGTGAAACTGAATTCGCTGTTCTGGGCGTCAATCACAATCGTTGAACCGGGTGGAAATTCCCCATCGAGCAGTGAATTGGCCAGACTGTTTTGCAATCGCTGCTGAATGACCCGTTTCAGCGGGCGAGCACCGTACAGCGGATCATAACCTTCGGCTGCCAGCACGTCCTTCACCCCGTCGGTTACTTCCAAAGTTAAGTCATGCTCGGCCAGGCGTTTAATTAGCTTTTCTAGCTGCAAATCGACAATCTGCCGAATCTCTTTGCGACCCAGTGGGTGGAAGACAATCGTTTCGTCAATGCGATTAAGGAACTCAGGAAGGAACTCTTTGCGGAGAGCCTGCATGACCACCTGCTGCATCTCTTTAGCATCGGCCGTTTCCGAAAGCTCCATGATCAACTGGCTGCCAATGTTCGAGGTCATCACCACAATCGTATTGGTGAAGTCGACCGTGCGGCCCTGGCCATCCGTCAGTCGCCCATCGTCCAAGAGCTGCAACAGAACATTAAAGACATCCCGATGTGCCTTTTCGATTTCATCCAAAAGCAGCACGCTATACGGGCGACGGCGAACAGCTTCGGTGAGCTTTCCCCCTTCTTCATAGCCCACATATCCCGGTGGAGCACCAATCAAGCGTGAGACCGAGTGTTTCTCCATAAACTCGCTCATATCGATGCGGACCATCGCTTTTTCGTCATCAAACAAGAACTCGGCCAATGCCTTGCACAGCTCTGTTTTGCCGACACCGGTTGGCCCCAAAAAAATGAATGAGCCGATCGGGCGATTGGGATCTTGCATGCCACTGCGGGCACGACGAACGGCGTTAGAAACAGCCGTGACCGCGTCCTCTTGATTGATCATTCGGCGATGGATGCTCTCTTCCATCGCTAGCAGCTTGCTTCGTTCGGTTTGCAGCATGCGGGAAACGGGGATGCCGGTCCAGGCGCTGACGACTTTGGCAATATCTTCAGCGGTGACTTCTTCTCGCAGTAATCGCTGACCGTCGTCTGCCCCGATGGCCGCCACCCGTTCTTCGACAACTGAAAGCTCTTGCCGTGCCTGTGCGAGTTTCTGTTCGGCGTCTAACGCCCGCACATAGTCTTCGTTGAGATTGGTTCGCTGGGCTTGCGCGAAAGATTGTTCGTAGGTCGTTCGCAGTTTTTCAATGTTCTCCTTGAGAGGCCGCAGCTTGCCAATGGCCTCTTTTTCTGTCTGCCAGCGGGCCTTAAGGCGATTGACCGATTCTTCTTTGTTTGCGATTTCACGCCGCAGTGTTTCGAGCCGGGCCAGTTGTTCGGGGGTCGATTCCTGAGCCAGCGCTGTGGCCTCGATTTGCAGCCGAGTGAGTTGCCGGGTGGCCTCGTCAATTTCGACTGGCATCGAATCGAGTTCCATCCGCAATCGGCTGGCCGCTTCGTCTACCAGATCAATCGCCTTATCGGGCAAAAAGCGATCTGCAATGTACCGGTCCGACAGCTTGGCTGCGTTCAATAGCGCCTCGTCACGAATTCGAACCCCGTGGTGAGTTTCGTAACGTTCTTTGAGGCCGCGCAAAATGGCGATCGTGTCTTCGATCGATGGCTCGTTGACCAAGACCGGCTGGAAACGGCGCTCAAGAGCGGGGTCTTTCTCGATGTATTTGCGGTACTCATCGAGGGTGGTTGCACCGACGCAATGGAGTTCGCCCCGCGCGAGGGCGGGCTTGAGCAAATTGGACGCATCGACCGCCCCTTCGGCTGCGCCGGCACCAACCACGGTATGCAATTCGTCGATAAACAGAATCAAGCGGCCGCTCGATTCGGTGACTTCTTTGAGGACCGCCTTGAGCCGATCTTCGAATTCTCCGCGAAACTTGGCACCTGCGATTAAGGCCCCCATATCGAGAGAGATAACACGCTTGTCTTTCAGGTTTTGCGGAACATCTCCCATGACAATGCGATGGGCCAAGCCTTCAACGATGGCCGTCTTGCCAACTCCAGCATCGCCGATAAGCACGGGATTGTTTTTACGTCGCCTGGACAAGACCTGAATGACGCGGCGAATTTCGGCATCTCGGCCGATGACAGGATCAATCTTTCCCTGCTGTGCGAGGGCCACCAGGTCTTTGCCATACTTTTCCAGCGCCTGGTACTTGTCTTCGGGATTTTGATCGGTGACCTGCTGGCTTCCACGCACATCCTGCAATGCTTTGAGCACATCGTGTTGTTCAATCCCGTTCAGCTTCAACAATCGCTGGGCGACATCATCGATTTCGCACAGGGCCAACAGCATGTGTTCGGTCGAAACAAACCGATCTTTCATCGTCGCGGCTTGCGTTTGGGCTTTATCGAGAACCTTGACCAGGATGCTCGACGCACCTGATGAGCCTTGCGAACCAGATACTTTCGGGAGCCGCTGCAGTTCCGAGTCTACCAGTCCCATCAATTGCGGGAGCCGAACGCCGATTTTTTCGAGCAGCGGTTTCACCACACCCGATGCCTCGGTCAAAAGGGCCTGCAACAGGTGCAGCGGCTGGATCTGCGCATGTCCCAGCCGCTCGGCTGTTTCTTGAGCAGCCTGCAATGCCTCTTGAGCTTTGATGGTCAGGTTGTCGAAGCGAGGGGCCATGGTTGAATGCCGAATGATAAGGGATTAGGGATGATTGATGATGGACGAAGGCACCAACCGAGTGAAGCCTGCACGGCAACCCGCCTCTTTCCTTGGGGTGCCACTGGCTACGCCAGTGTCCTCCAAGTGACTGTTCAGAGCGGCTAAGCCTGCAAGCTCACCATTTAAGGACAACGTAAAACACCACGAGCGGTTCATTGCCGAAAGGTGCCGTAGCGCCAATTGCCTCAGCACGGCAGCCACGGCAAGACAAACTTTGACTGCTTGACCAGCTACGGCGTCGCTTGCCAATCCTCGACCACCAACCCCGGTATTCGACTGAATTCTCTCGTATTGTGAGAGACGAGGATCAAGCCATGAGCCACTGCTGTCGCGGCAATAAACAAATCATAGGGGCCAATCGGAGTTCCTTGGCGTTCAAGCTGAACCCGTAACGACGCTGCCAGTTCTGCTGTTGTTTGATCGAATGGCAAAATAGAAAAACGGGTTAGAAAGCTCGTAGCGGTCTGCAATAACGCCTGCTGGTTTGTGCTTCGTTCGACACCAATTCGTAACTCGAACAGCACAACCGAACAAAGGACAACATCTTGCTGGGGAACCTGTGCAAGCTTTTTCGATACGAAAGACACGGCACCGCGACGCATTACTTCGATGCAAGCGTTAGTGTCGAGCAAATACTTCATGGGAAGATCGGTTCGAATTCAGGCATTGGTGGCTGCGGAGGCCGAATAAAGGTTGGATCGTTATTCAAAGGGCCGCCCATCTCAGCCATGAATTCTTCCCAATCCTCTTTGGTTCGAATCGGTCGTTGTGCAATCGTAGTTCCTGCCGGAAGATTGGCTGACTCAGAGCGATTAGCTTCAATTCCTGGAAAGACTACTGACACACACGCACCATCAGGTATCACTGTCCCTGTTGGGAGTTGGATTAATCCGTTCTTGACCCTGCACTGGTAGATCATGGAATTCGTCCCCTTTCGAGAAGAAGTCAACCCTTGTGGTGCTTTCTCAGCGATCAAATAGGCCTGACTCGAACAAACTCCTTTTTCAGCACTTCAAATATCGTGGCAGCATAAAGCCCCAAGTTTCAAGCCCAAATCATCGCGGGATGAAGTATCGTGCAACCGCCTAGCTCTTCTTCTCAAACTCCGCATCGATGACACCGTCGTCGCGGCTGGGGTTCGACGCGGTGGCCGATGGGCCTGATCCGGCAGAGGCAGCGTCGAAGCCGCCGGGGGCTCCTTGCATGTGCTGGGCCAACGCGCTGGCAGCTTGAGTGAGTTCCGTCACAGCGGCCTTAATGGCAGCGATGTCTGAACCAGCTTCAGCCGACTTCACTTTGGCGACGGAAGCCTCGATGGCACTCTTTGACGAAGCATCGAGCTTCGATTCGTGTTCTTTGAGGGTCTTTTCGACGTCGTGAACGGTTCTGGCCGCTTCGTTACGGGCTTCGGCCAGTTCTCGTTTTTGCTTGTCGTCTGCGGCGTGAGCTTCGGCATCCTTCTTCATCCGATCAATCTCGGATTGATCGATACCGCTCGAGTTTTCGATTTTGACCGACTGTTCTTTGCCGGAGGATGTATCGCGAGCCTTCACGCTAAGGATGCCGTTGACATCGATGTCGAACGAGACTTCAATCTTGGGGACGCCGCGCGGGGCTGCGGGGATCCCTTCCAGATTGAACTGGCTGAGCAAGCGGTTATCGCGCGCCATCGGGCGTTCACCCTGGAAGACGCTGATGGTGACAGCGGTCTGGCCGTCGGCTGCGGTCGAGAAGGTTTCCTTCTTGGTGGCAGGAATCGTCGTGTTGCGCTCGACGAGGACCGTCATGATCCCCCCTTCGGTTTCGAGGCCGAGTGACAGCGGGGTGACGTCCAGCAGCACAACGTCCTTTACTTCACCCGAAATGATCGCTCCCTGGACGGCTGCCCCAATCGACACCACCTCGTCGGGATTCACACCGCGATGAGGCTCTTTGTTCTTAAACAATGCCTTGACGAACTCTTGAACCTTGGGAACGCGAGTCGACCCACCCACGAGTACGACTTCATCGATCTGCTCGGGCTGCAGCTTCGCATCTTTCAATGCGTTAACGACTGGTCCTCTGCAGCGTTCGACCAAGTGATCGATCATCCGCTCGAACTCGGCCCGGGTCACAGTCATCTGCAAGTGCTTGGCACCCGATGCATCGGCCGTAATAAACGGCAGTTGAATATCGGTGTTCTGGCTGGACGACAGTTCCTTCTTGCACTTTTCTGCTGCTTCTCGCAATCGCTGCAAGGCCATGGCGTCTTTGCGCAGGTCGATGCCGTTTTCAGCCTGGAACTTGTCGGCGATGTAGGTCACCAGCACCTGATCGAAATCGTCCCCCCCCAGGTGGGTATCACCATTGGTGCTGAGGACTTCGACCAGTTCGTCGGCCACTTCAAGAACCGAGACGTCGAACGTTCCACCCCCCAAGTCGAAGACGACGATCTTCTCATCCTTCTTCTTTTGAAGACCATAGGCAAGCGCAGCCGCGGTCGGCTCGTTGATAATTCGCTCGACTTTCAGCCCAGCGATGTCTCCGGCGTCCTTGGTGGCTTGCCGCTGAGCGTCGTTAAAGTACGCGGGAACTGTGACCACTGCCCGAGTGACGGTATGGCCCAAGTAGGCCTCGGCCGCTTCCTTCAACTTGCGAAGAATCATGGCCGAGACTTCAGGGGGGGTGTACTCCTTGCCTGCTGCTTCGACCTTTACGTAGTCGTTTGCCCCGCCCACGACTTTGTAGGGGACAATCTTTTCTTCGCTGGCGACTTCAGCGTGACGGCGGCCCATGAACCGCTTGATCGAGTAGATCGTGTTACGGGGATTGGTTACTGCCTGCCGCTTGGCAGGCTCACCGACCAGACGATCACCTTTTTCGGTGAACGCCACGATGCTGGGGGTGATTCGATTCCCTTCCTGATTGGCGATCACCTTGACTTCGCCTGCTTCCATGATGGAAACGACAGAGTTGGTGGTTCCTAGATCGATCCCGATCACTTTGTCTTGCATGGCCATGGCGGCGTTCCGTTCGGTGCAAAAACGTAAGGTTGCGTTGTGTCAGGGGCTTGTGTTTCGTCTGGCTGACTTGAGGCCGATTGCTCGGTCTGGCAGCAGCCCGACAAGTTGCTTACTCAACAGCAACCGGCGTGCCCAGATGAGACAAGGTTGGTCAGCGAGACTGTAACCCTCTTTGCTGAAATCATTTACAGAGTAATCAGATCTTCAAGTCGTAAGCGAACCCTGTTTTGCGTCGGCAATTTCACGCCGAATTGACACAACAACACTTCTGGCTGCCAAAACGGCATTTCACATCGTAGCGAACCGGAACGGTGTCAAATTGGCGGTTTCGCGTGTTGAAAGGGTCGTAAATCCTGTAGCTGCTTGACAATTGGCAAAAAGGGCCAGTAGAAACTTTAGTTTCCGGCGTCATAAGGTGAATGGCTCAGTTTATTGGACTGGCGAAATCGTTCGTTATTTAGTCTTCAAAGGACTTATTCTTTTGTAACTGCTTACGAGGAACTGATCCGATTGCATTTTCGCACTGCTGGACAGGCCGGCAGTGGCCCCCAGCACTCGGAATCACTCGCCTTAAGTCCTTTTCAAAAAATTGTTTACGAGAAATCGATCCAGTTGCGCCCGCGTCCGAATAGCGGATACGCCGGCCAAGTGTGGCCCTGCCCTTCTAGCTTCAAGCGAGACTCCAATGGCGACCAAACCACAGCCGAAGAAGCCGACCAAAAGCGTGCCGCCACCGCCGCCCGCCCCGGCGAAACCTTCTGCAGTGGCTAGTAGCACGAAGGTGGCAGCAGGACTTGAATCGGAGCTGGCGAAGATCGATTCCGAGATCTTAAAGCTGGCGAACCGCCGTGCAGCAGCAACCCTGAAGTTGATTGAAGCTGCACCCGACAAGCGGGCTATGTTGTTCGATCCGCATGCCGACGACACGCTGTGGTCGCGACTGTCAGGGGAAACAACCGGTCCTTTGCAAGGGAGTTCGGTTCGCGGGATTTTCCGGCACATCCTGAGTGCGGTCCGCAATCAAGTGCGAGTGCAACGGGTCGCGTACCTCGGACCTGCGTTCAGCTTCACCCACATGGCAGCCATCGAGCGTTTTGGCGAAGCGGCTGATTTGATTCCGGTCAACACCATCGCCGCGGTCTTCGAAGAAGTGAACCGGGGCCACGCCGAATTTGGCCTTGTTCCAATCGAAAACAGTACTGACGGGCGGATCGTCGACACGCTCGACATGTTTACTCGGCTGCCGCTCCGGATTTGTGGTGAAGTGCAACTGAGCATTCACCATAACCTGTTGGGAAAAGCATCGCGGGGGGATATCACCGAAGTTTACTCGAAGCCCCAAGCCCTCTCGCAGTGCCGCGATTGGCTGAGCCGTAACATGCCTCAGGCACGCACGATTGAAGTGACCAGCACTTCGACCGCGGCCCAGTTGGCCCGTGATAAACCGGGTGCTGCTGCGGTGGCCAGCCGTCAGGCGGCGGTGGAGTACGGCCTGGACATACTGGCTCACAACATCGAGGACAATAAGCAAAACGTCACTCGATTTGCGGTCTTGGGCGATAAGCCTATGAGTGCAACCGGCAAGGATCGAACTTCGCTGTTGTTGCAAACTCCCGATAAGCCCGGTGCCTTGGCCAATGCGCTCGATGTCTTTCGCAAAGGAAAAATCAATCTGACATGGATTGAGTCGTTCCCGCTGCGTGGTCCAGAGAGTGGATACATTTTCTTTTTGGACTGCGAAGGACACGCGAAGGATAGCAAGATCAAGAAGACCCTCGACGAACTGGCTGAGGGGGCAGTGCGGATGGAAGTGCTCGGCTCGTATCCGCGTAGTGAGCCAATTGAGTAATTTAAAGGCTTGGCCGACAGATCGATTTTCGAGTCCTTCAAGATAATCAATCAGACAATCAATGAAGGTTGAGTGATCGGCTTTTCGACCATTTGGGAACTAGTGACATGCGACGACCCTTTGTGGCTGGCAATTGGAAGATGAATACCACCTTGGCAGGTGGCCAGCAGTTGGCGGCTGCGATTGCTGCTGAAGTCGGCTCCAGCACTACGGTGGACGTAGCGGTCTGCCCACCGTTTCCTTATCTCACAGCCGTGAAGCAGTCGCTTGGCAGCAGTAGTGTTGGTCTGGGTGCCCAAAACGCTTACTTTGCCAAGTCTGGCGCATTCACTGGTGAAGTGGCTGTCGGGATGCTGAAGGAGATTGGTTGCAATTGGGTCGTTTTGGGGCATAGCGAACGCCGCCAGTTTTTTGGTGATACGGACGAGCTGATCAACAAGAAGATTAACGCCGTTTTGGCTGAAGAGCTGGGTGTGATTTTCTGCGTTGGCGAACTGCTGGCAGAGCGTCAGTCAAACCAAACCGAAGCGGTGCTCGATAAGCAGTTAACCGGTGGACTGGCAGGTATTGACGCAGCCCATATGGCCAAGATTGTGATCGCCTACGAGCCAGTCTGGGCGATTGGTACCGGGGTAACGGCCAGCCCGGCCCAAGCTGAATCTGCACACTTGTTCATTCGCCAATGGCTGGCAAAACGTTATAACCAAGGTGTTGCAGATGGTGTGCGAATTCAGTACGGCGGCAGCGTAAAGGCTGATAACGCTCAGGAGCTGCTGTCTCAACCGAATGTTGATGGAGCATTGGTGGGTGGGGCCAGCCTGACGGCTGAGCAGTTTTTGCCAATCATTCGAGCTGCCGTTCAGGTAGCTGGATCGAAGTGATTGTTGCAGACCGAATTCGATTAACCTATTGATAAATAATAACTTGCAGCAACGACTTGCCCACTGCCTAGACTGGCGGAGGTAGTCGCTGCTCGATCGAATAGCGAGAATAGTGCGATGATGGCTTGGTTGGGAAACATTCTGCTGGTATTGGCTGCTTTTGCCAGCGTGCTACTGATTGGGATTGTCCTCCTGCAGCGTGGTCGCGGGGGTGGCTTGGCGGGTGCTTTGGGTGGCATGGGTGGGCAAAGTGCCTTCGGAACGAAGGCGGGGGATGTCTTTACCCGTATCACAATCGTTCTGGCGATCATTTGGGTGGTGTTGGCCGCTGGTGGCACGTTCGTGCTGCAGCGATCGACTTCCAAGCTTGAGGGGACTGATACTGCGCCGGTGACGACGGCACCAGGGACTGCATTGCCCGGCTCTGGCTTGCCAGGAGGCGGGATGCCGACCGATGGTTTGCCCGGCATGACGTTACCACCCTCCCCTGGCGGGACGGCAGCAGCGGCTGCGGCAACTGGTGAATCGAACGAAAAGCCAACCGCACCAGATGCACAGCCCGGGGATGGAACCAAGCCTGAAGCAACAACTCCGGCCGCACCAACTGGTGAGGCTGATCCGAAGGTTGAAG
>JAIXVG010000336.1 GCA_027483145.1 Planctomyces sp. | reverse complement strand
GGACGTTTATCAAGAACTTTCACAAGACACATGCCGAGATTCATCGACTGTTGACCCGCAATCGAATTTTCATGGATCGGCTGCGAGATGTCGGTTATCTATCGCGGGAAGATGCGATCAGCATGGGGGTGACTGGTCCTCTGGCGCGAGCGAGTGGCATCGTGCGAGATCTGCGGAAGGATGAGCCTTATCTGGCCTATGCTGACTTCGACTTCAAGGTGATTGCTTCCAAAACTGGTGACTGCTATGCGCGGTTTCTGGTTCGAATGATGGAGATGCTGGAAAGCATCAAGATCATCGAGCAGGCGATTGAGAACCTCCCTTCTGGCCCGGTGAATGTCGACCTGGAAGGGAAGACAGTTCTGCCCGCCAAGCCTGCGGTCTACCGCAGTATTGAGGGGCTCATTCATCACTTTGAGGTGCTGATGCCCAATCGAGGGTACGAGGCACCGGTGAACGAGTTGTATGCAGCGACCGAGTCGCCGAATGGTGAGTTGGGTTTCTACATCGCATCCGATGGGAATCATCGGGCTTATCGTGCCCGCTGCAGGCCTCCATCGTTCATTCACTTTGCAACCTTCCAGCGAATCATGCCGGGGCATGTGTTGAGTGACATTCCGGCTGTTTTGGGAAGTTTGAACATTATTGCAGCGGAGCTTGATCGATGAGCGGGACTCAATCGCTGAATGGAGCAGGCCCAGCGAATGGAGGAGGCCGAGGAGTGCTGAGCGAGGAAATCAAAGAGCAGATTCGGGGACTTTATCCAAAGTATCCGACCAAGCGGGCTATTACGCTGCCCGCGCTGCATCTGGTGCATGATACGTATCGTCAGGTCTCGGTTGAGGCGATTCGCGAGATTGCCGAGCTGCTGGATCTTCATCCATCAGAAGTTCATGACACCATGACGTTCTATCAGTTCTTTCGGGATGAGAAGGCTCCGTTGGGGAAGCATCGGGTATGGGTCTGCCGCAGCATTAGCTGCATGTTGCGGGGGGGTGAAGAGTTACTGGCTGGTCTGTGCGACAAGTTGCATGTAAAGCCGGGCGACACAACCAGCGATGGGGCCGTGACACTTGAGTTTGCGGAATGTCTGGGGGCGTGCGAAGGTGCTCCCTGCATGCTGATTGATGAAGACTGTCATATGAATATGGATCAAGCGAAGGCGACGCAGGTGCTGTCTCAGTTGGCTTAAATTGTGTTGTGGTGACGTGTCGTGTTGAGTGGTTTGCAGGGCATAAGGTTTTGTCGGGCAGGCGCCCGCCTGCCGGAAAGTCAATTCGTGACACAAAGTCGGTCGTAAATGCCAGCAAGAGATTGGCAGGCGGGAGCCTGCCCTACCAGGACTTGGCAGAGTCAGTGGCACACAAAGAGTTAACGGCGACCTTCATTAAAGCGTGTTGGAAGTTCCAGCCGGTATCGGAAGCAAGAAATCATGGCTGAGTTTGAACCAGTTTTGCTGGCCCGCATCAATAAGCCCGATTCGACGTCGTTGGCCTCTTATCAGGCTGATGGGGGATATGAGGCGCTGCGCAAAGCGCTGGGGATGTCACCCGTTGAAGTGACCAACACAATAAAGGATTCGGGGCTACGTGGTCGGGGTGGGGCAGGCTTTCCGACGGGTCTCAAGTGGACGTTCTTGCCAAAGGATCATCCGGGACCAATTTATCTGGCGATTAATGCTGATGAGAGTGAGCCGGGGACGTTCAATAATCGCGTCCTGATGGAAAAGGATCCTCATCAGATTATCGAGGGAATCGCGATTAGCTGTTATGCGATCAAGTCGAACACCTCCTACTTGTATCTGCGTTACGAGTATGGACAAAGTTATCGGGCCTTGAAGAAGGCTGTCGAAGAATGTTATGCGGCTGGCATTTTGGGGAAGAACATTTTCGGGTCGGGGTTTGACCTGGATATTGTGCTACACCGGGGTGCGGCTGCTTACATTTGCGGTGAAGAGACCGGGCTGATTGAAAGCTTGGAAGGGAAGCGGGCGTGGCCGCGAATCAAGCCTCCATTTCCGGCGATTGAGGGTCTGTTTCGGAAGCCGACGATTGTTAACAACATTGAGACGATGGCTTGTGTGACTCAGATCATGAAGCGAGGGATTGAGTGGTTCAAGTCGATCGGTGTTCCTCCCGACCCAGCTAATCCGCGGGATGCAGGGAGCTATGGCCCAAAGCTGTACTGCCTGAGTGGGCATGTCAATAAGCCTGGCGTGTATGAATTGCCAATGGGGATAACCGCACGGGAGTTGATCGAGAAGTATGGGGGCGGTGTGCCGAATGGGCGACAGGTGAAGGCGGTCGTTCCTGGCGGGATCAGCATGGGCTTTTTGACGGCGGCCGAGCTTGATACGAAGCTTGATTTCGCCGGGCCGGGCAAGGTGGGCTGCCTGGGCTTAGGGACAGCGGCGGTGGTGGTGATTGATGATGCGACCAGCATGGTTGATGTGCTGTTTAACTGTGCCCGGTTTTTTGCGCATGAGTCGTGTGGTCAATGTACTCCCTGCCGAGAAGGGACCGACTGGATGCGGAAGATTCTGCAAAGGATGCGGAACGGTAAGGGGACCTTGGCTGACCTCGATCTGCTGATGGAAGTCTCTGGTTCGATCGGGACGATTCCCGGGACGACGATTTGCGGGTTAGCCGATGGGGCAGCCTGGCCGGTAAAGAACGCAGTCAAAAAGTTTCGCAGTGAGTTTGAAGAGTACATCAAGAGTGGGAAGAAGTCGGTTGACCCGGGTGCTCATTTGGTGGGTGCGCATTAGTACGTGATCTGAAAACTGCCCGATATGGCGACGCGGTTTGTTGAATAGCGGTTTATGGGGAATGATACACTGGTGTGGCTGCTTGGTGTCCTGAGAGAAGGCGTGTGAGACTAAGCCCCTCGCTGACGCTTCGGGCTACGGGGTGCGGGAAAATCGATCTGTTGAGATGGTGTGGAGTAAGTCGTAGCCCGCAGCATAAGCAAGGGATCTTCCAAAAGCAGGGTCAATTTGATGAGTAGAACCCGACCTCTGGCGTGGTCGGCTCGGCCGGGCTTGGCGGATGTCGGGCTCGGTTTGGTCGGAGACTTAGAACTTATCCGAATACCCTCTGATGCATCCGACTCTCTTCGCTAATCGAAGCGATTTCGAACAAGTGCAACCGGGTATTCGGATAGGTTCTGACGCGAGAAACAACTGAAGTAGCACGAACGAAACGAATTGGCCTGGTGCGAAAGTCCTGGCCTCCGAACAAGCGTGCAAACGAAGCAGATAACGAAACGAATCGGACTCGATATGGCAACAGTGCAAGTCAACGGGCAGGACGTGACCATCGGTGATGGGGAGCGGCTCAACTGCATTCAGGCAGCAGCAAAGGCGGGGGTCGAGATTCCCCATTATTGCTGGCACAAAGACTTGAGTGTTGTTGCCAGTTGCCGCATGTGCCTGGTTGAAATGGGTGACAAGAAGCCCGATGGCACGATTGCGATGCAGCCCAAACTGGTCCCGGGTTGTCAGACGCCAGTAAAAGATGGCAGCGTCATCATCACCAACAGCGACAAGGTTAAAGGGGCTGAGGCGGGGACACTTGAGTTTCTGCTCCTCAACCATCCCCTTGATTGTCCGGTCTGTGATCAGGCGGGTGAATGTTACCTGCAGGACTACAGCTATAAGTATGGCCGGGCGTATAGTCGGATGCAGGAGCCAAAGCTGCAGAAGGCCGATAAGGATCATATTGGCGATCAGATCACGCTGTTTACCGATCGCTGCGTGATGTGTACCCGCTGCGTCCGATTCACGAAGGAAATCAGCGGAACAAGCGAATTGCAGGTAGTCAGCCGAGGGAACCATGCGGAGATTGACGTCTTTCCCGGAGAGCCATGCAACAACAAGCTGGCCGGGAATGTCGTTGATATCTGTCCGGTTGGGGCGCTATGCAGCAAAGACTTTTTGTACGAGCAGCGGGTTTGGTGGCTGAAAGGGGCCAACTCGGTTTGCCCGGGATGCAGCACTGGCTGCAGTATTCGAATCGATCAGAATAAGGATGTGGTTTACCGGTTGAAGCCGCGTGAAAATCCGCAGGCTCAAGGCTCGTTTATGTGTGATGACGGCCGGTTTGGCTGGAAGTACATTCAAGACGAAAAGCGTTTGCGGATGCCAGTGGTGCGTACCAGCGGCACGCCGGTCGAACAGGCCTGGGATCGGGTCCTACCAGCCGTAAAGGCTGCGATTGAAGAGTCGATCAAGCGGGATGCGGGACGGTTTGCGGCTGTCTTGTCGCCATGGATGACGGTTGAAGAAGCGTTTCTATTAGCCAAGTTTGTGAAGAGCTTATCGCCCGATGCGCGACTGGTGATGGGCCCTGTGGCAGTTGTGGGCGAGGATGACCTGTATCCGAAGGGGCTGCACGGGGAAGCACCTGCCAAGCCCAAGTTTACGATTCGGGCAGAGAAGTGTCCGAATCGATTAGGGGTCGAACTGGTCCTCAAGCATTTCGAAGGGGAAGTGATCTCGTTCGCTGATGCGATGGCTGACGTGGGATTAGGCCGGATCGAAAGTTTGTTTGCGGTGGGTGGCGATCCGGCTGGTTGGGTCACTCCTGAGCAAGCAGCTCAGCTTGCTGGGCTACGGCTGTTCGTGGTGCAAGATATCTTGGCGAGTGCGGCCTCAGAGAAGGCGACGTTCGTATTGCCCGGCTCGGCCTGGGCCGAGCGGGATGGGACGTTTATCAATCACAATGGCCTGGCTCAGGGGATTGCGAAGGCTGTGCGGGGGCCGGGCGAGTCGCGGGCTGATAGCCGAATTTTGTTTGATCTGGCTGGACGGAAGGGTTTGGTTCATATTCCAACGCTACGGAAAGAGATTGGGGCCGAGATTCCTGCATTAGCGGCGCTGGCTGTTGGTCAATTGGGTGAGACAGGCGTTTCGATTACGACGTCCAGTGTGGCAGTGAATGGGACTGGTGCCGGGAAGCCGGTGGGGGCAGCGGGTTAGTGTGGCCAAGACTGGGGGCTTCGCTTCGTTACGACCCCGCAACCCAATGAAATGAAGAGGTTGACGAAAGCGAAGACACTGGCAGTGCAAGGCGACTGCCAGTGCCACCCGATGCAAGAGAAGACGGAAGAGACTGGCAGAGCCAGCGGCACCGGAGTCGAAGACGGAATTGAAGACTGGTTTCAGGACTACTTGAACAGATAGTAAAGCTAATCGTTATGAACGACTTCATTTCGGCCAGTTTGGTGATCAACATTGTACTGGGAGCCATTCTGGGTGGCTGCTCGTACCTTATTTATGTTGAGCGCCGGTTGGCTGCGTTCATTCAAGACCGGGTTGGTCCTAATCGAACGGGGCCTGCGGGGCTGTTTCAGCCAATCGCAGATGGAATCAAGCTGTTCATTAAAGAGGACGTGATTCCTGGTCACGTCAATTTGTTCTTGTTCATTCTGGGTCCGAGCATTGCGGTCTTCACGACGATGCTCGCCTATGCAGTGGTCCCATTTGGTCCACCCGATCAAATTCAGTTTACGCTGATGGGGATGAACCTCGACTTCCGGTTTATCATTGCCCCGCAGATCGATATTGGGATGGTCTTTATCTTTGCGGTCGGCAGTTTGGCTGTGTATGGGATTATTCTGGGGGGCTGGGCCTCGAACAATAAGTACAGCATGCTGGGATCGCTGCGGGCGAGTGCCCAAGTGATTAGTTACGAGATTCCGCTGGGGATGTCGATTGTGGGTCTGGGGATTTTAACCGGGTCGCTGAACTTAGAGCGACTCGTTCTGCATCAAGCAGAACAGGGCTTTTGGGGTTGGAACTTCTGGGCACAACCGGTGGCTTGCCTCATTTTCTTCGTGGCGGCCTTGGCTGAAGCCAACCGGTTGCCGTTTGATTTGTCGGAATGCGAGCAGGAGCTGGTGGGTGGCTTCCATACCGAGTACAGCTCGATGAAGTTCGCCCTCTACTTTTTGGCTGAGTATACCCACGTCATTCTGGTCAGCTTGCTGACAACACTGTTGTTCTTTGGTGGCTGGCAATTCCCACTGATTGCGGAAGTCGACAGTGCCTATACCGGGTCCGCTCTGGTGAAGGTGGGGGTGCTGTTGTCGAAGGCATTCTGCGTCATCATACTCATCATGTTCTTGCGGTGGACGCTCCCTCGGTTCCGGTTCGATCAATTGATGGGTCTGGCTTGGAAGGTGCTGATTCCACTCGGAACGGCCAACGTAGTGATGGTGATGACCGTCAAGCATTTCGAGCTGCCAAGCTGGTGGATGTTTCCGCTGTCGTTGGGGTTAGTGGCAGTGGTGGGTGTATTGTCGGTGCCAAACTCGAAGACCAGATATGGGGCGCTGGGGATGGCTGGCGGACGAACGCGAATTGCCGCTGATGGGGTCCTGCCACCGGGGTTAGGGAAAAGGATTCCGATGTAGGGGTGAATGCCGAGTGATAATGGATGATGGATGATGGACTAGAGATTATTGATTAAGGATGAAAGACCGGGGAATGAAGACGGGGTCAAGTTCGTCCGACCTGCAAGTGACCTACGCTTTACGAAAGCGTCGCTTTGGATTTAGCGATCTTCGAGAAGGGTTAGCGGGCTAGGATTGGGGGCTCGAAGACTTGACCCCAGGCACCCAAGTGTCAGAGAAGAAGATACGAAGCGAAAAGTTATAAAGCCAATTGTGGATAGGGGCCGGTTATGGCGATTTCAGATAAAGACGTCACTTGGGTGGAAGAGCCTGAAATGACGTTTTGGGAAGCGTTGTTTGTTCCGGCGATTATTGACGGGCTGAGGACCACTGCGCGGCACGTCACCGGTTACAAGTCGGTCACACAGCAATACCCCGAACAGCGGCCCGAGTTGCCGATGAATTATCGGGGTGTTCATCGGCTGAACAAGGATGATGCCGGGCGAGTTAAGTGCGTGGCCTGCATGATGTGTGCGACCGCATGTCCTGCCAAGTGCATCGACATTGTGGCGGCGCCCGCTCCGAAAAATGAAGAATGGGCAGGTCGGGATAAATATCCGGCCACGTTCGTCATTGATGAACTGAAATGTATTTACTGCGGCATGTGTGAAGAGGCTTGCCCCGTTGACGCGATAGAGCTGACTCACATTTACGATTTAGTTGGGACTTCGCGTCAGGATTTGACTTACGACAAAGAGAAGCTGCTGGACGTCTTTGAGCAAACGAAAAACTCTGGCAGGGACCCGATTCGAACCCATATGGGGCGATTAGGGCCTGCGTCTGAGTTTGAATCGCTGCCGCCGTTAGGCCCAGCGACTGCGGTCCCTACAGGGGATAAGGCAGCTCGCGGGGTGAGTTCGGGGGTCATTTCGAGCTAGTACAGTGTGTCAGTGGCGGTTGATTGGGTAAGCGATTGGCCAAACGGTGGTCAGTGTGTCGCCTGGTTCATGACCGGTGTTTGACGAAGCAGTGCTAGAAACGATAGAACTTCGGATTAGTGAGTCGGTTGCTGGTTGTGGCTGGCTTTGAGAGGTTTAAGTATTTCATTGCACAGAATCCGACGATCGGCATCGTCGGCTCGGGTGAGTTGGGATCGATGCAGCGACTGGAATTTGACAACTGGCGTAGTGCATGTGGCCAGGGGACCAGTGGTCCGGTTATCAATAAGCGGGTTAAATGTTGATGGAATGGTTAATCGCGCAGTCGGCGTTTGTGCTGCCGCTTCTTGTGGGGGGGCTGGCGGTGGCGTGGCTTTTGCCGAGCCGCTTACCAAAGCCTCCGATTGTGGGGTACGCGCTGGGGATCATTGCGGTGGCCCTCTTGTACGTTGGATTCATTCCAGCAGAGTCGAGTGATTTACGAAATTTGCTGTTTACGATTTTTTCTTTGACCGCAGTGCTGGCATCAGCGCTAACCGTGACGTCTGGCAATCCGGTTTACTCAGCATTGTGGTTTGCCGTGGCGACGCTGGGTGTGTGTGGGCTATTCATGCTGAACTCGGCCCCGTTTCTGGCAGCGGCTGCTGTTATCGTGTACGCAGGAGCCATCATTGTGACGTTTGCTTTCGTCATCATGCTGGCGCAGCAGGGTGGATCGGCTGGCTATGACAGTCGAGCAGAGCATCCCATTCTGGTGACTTTGTTTAGCATGCTGATGCTGGGATCGCTGCTGTTTGGCCTGCAGGAGACACGGCGACTGGCTGCGGCCAATGGCAGCGAAGCAGGTTCATCAGTTCGGCCAGCGGTGCTGGTCACAAGCGCTGCAGGGTTGGGGTTTGACCGTGCTCCGAATCCGTTCAGCGTCAGCCAGGAAAATGACCTGGGATCGCTCCGGGGTGTTGGACGCTCGTTGTTTACTGATTATCTATATGCATCGGAGCTTGCAGGGACGGTGCTGCTCATCGCTACGATTGGGGCCATTGCTGTGGCACCTCGCCGTTCTCGAGGAACACTATGACCAGCCTCCCTTTTTCGATGGTGATGCCGGTTCTGGCCGCAGCCGAGACGTTGTCGGGAATGTCCGCAGGGGCGTTTTCTGGAGACACGATTCGGTTTCTGGTGGTCGGGGCTATTCTGCTTGCATTGGGTATTGTCGGGTTTTTGACTCGTCGGAACCTGATCTTGATGATGATTTCAGCAGAACTGATGCTGCACGGAGTGGCCATCAACCTCACTGCGTTTTCGCAGCTTTATCAGAATCACGATGGGCAGGCTTTTACGATTTTCGTGTTGACTGTAGCCGGTTGCGAGGCTGGTTTAGGGCTGGCCATTGTGCTGGGACTGTACCAGCGGAAGAAGTCGCTCGATATTCGCGAGTGGACGACGCTGGGGGAAGGCCCCACGCCGACGATATCGGTCGAAGATTTGCACCAGGCTCAAGTGTTGCCCGTGACACAGCCACGACTAACGCCGGCTGGTCTGGTTCCCAAGCTGCCGACGGATGGTGGGTCTGT
>JAIXVG010000222.1 GCA_027483145.1 Planctomyces sp. | reverse complement strand
GTCCCGCCCCGATCGCTTAACTTTGCGGGGGGGGGCGACTTTAAGAAGGTTGGGAAAGATTTCCTCGGGCACTTCAAAGCGGTTGGTCAGCTTCAACCCCATGAGTCGGTGCTGGATGTCGGAAGTGGTGTTGGCCGCATGGCGGTTCCCCTAACAGGCTACTTGGCTGCAAGCACCCCCTATCTCGGCTTTGACATCAACCAACGTGGCGTCGAGTGGTGTGCTCAAGAGATTACCACTCGCTACCCGAACTTTCGGTTTGTACACGCCAACATCCACAACCGCTTCTACAACTCGACCGGGACCGTCGCAGCCGATCAATTCGTATTTCCGGCGGCTGATAAGTCATTTGACTTTTCGTTTGCGACTTCCGTCTATACGCACATGCTGACGGCCGAAGTGCTGCAATACCTCAAAGAGACAACCCGCTGCCTGAAGATTGGTGGCCGAAGTCTGGCGACATTCTTTTTGCTCGATGACGAAGCTGAAGGCCTAATGGCTGCGGGCAAGTCGACACTCAAGTTCGACCATTCAATGTCTCCCGAATGTCGCGTTTCGGAATTGCGAAACCCCGAACTGGCCGTCGCGTTTGATAAGTGCTTTATCTGCCAGGCAATGGAAGAGATGGGCCTCGAAATCACCCGCATCTGCCCCGGCTCATGGTGCGGCCGCCGCGAAACGGTCAGCTATCAAGACTTTGTTCTTGTAACCCGAGTGCGATAGTCGTTGTGTCCCCAGGTACATGACTCGTGCCAAGCTGAAGCTGTTTGATGCGGCTTCCCCCGCACGGAACCATGTTGCCGAAAATCAACAGGCCGGTGCGGACGGGAGAAAACGGCAGCGAACTGGGGTGATTCTGCCGAAAAGAGGGCTAAAAAGCGACATTCTTCCGCCACAAAAGTAGGGTTTAGGACAGAGCGGGCTGGGCTTTAGAAGCTTGGTTTCCGTCGGAGTCCCAACTCACTTTTTGACGTTTCCGGCTGCTGCGAAACGAACTGTTCTCCATGTCGCGCCTCACCAATCCTGAATTGACGCCAATTAGCCACCCGGCAGGGCGTGATTTGTTGGGGCAGGCTGGGGCAAATGGTTGTCCATCCATTAAGCACGGCCCGGACGAATTGTCCGCGGCCAGCCTGCGGAAGCAGATCGGGCTTGGCTCGTTCCGGATCGACTACTGCGCCAGCCGCGACGAATTGGCTCGGCACGAATTGGCGTGGCAGGGGTTAGCCTCTGCAGCTAATGCCCCTAACCCGTTCTATACGTTGCCCATGCTTGGTGCAGCGTGGGACTACCTGGCTGGGGCGAGCGATGTCGGCGTTGTTCTAATTTACCATGACGGAGAGCGACCAGCCGAGAAGAACCGGCTCATGGGGCTGTTTCCGATTGAATGGTCGCGTGAACTGGGGCTGTTAACGGTTCGGCTGTGGCGACACCAATACTGCTACCTGGGGGAGCCACTGGTACGCCCCGGGATCGAAGCCCGGGTCTGGCAATTGTTTTTGGACTGGCTTGGGGGACATCGGCGACAACCAAGCCTGGTTGATGTGAACCACATACCGGCGGATGGTGAGGTCTATCGGGGACTGATCGATGCCAGTGCCATCGAAAAGCGGCTTTCGTTGTGTGTTGATGAATACAACCGGGCGATGTTTGTGCGCGGGGATTCCTTTGAGAGTTATGTTGCTAACTCCTGCACAAAACATTCTTTGCAAGAGATTCGGCGGCAACGGCGACGGCTCGAAGAGCTTGGCCGAGTCGAACTGAAGCAGCCACAGGATGCGGCCGAACTAGAAGTCGCACTGGCGAGCTTTCTTGTGCTGGAGAATGCTGGCTGGAAAGGGAAAGAGGCGTCGTCGCTGGCTTCTGCCAATCAGTCGCAAGCGTACTTTCAAACGATCTGCCGCGCTGCATCTGAGCAGCAGCAACTGCAACTGCTGGGGCTGTATCTCAATGGTGAGCCGATTGCGATGAAGTGCAACTTTCTTTCGCAGCCTGGTTCTTATGCATTCAAGATTGCGTTTGATGAACGGTATTCCCGCTATTCGCCCGGGATTCAACTCGAGCTGGAAACGATGAAGCTGCTGCATGAGGAGGACTCCATCGAGTGGATGGACTCCTGTGCAACTCGCGGCCACTTCATGATTTCGCGGCTTTGGGGAGAGCAACGGACTTTGAGACGATTGCTTATTCCGCTGACCCCGGCTGGCGAGCTGGCACTGGGTGTTAGTGAATTGTCGCGTCGGGTCTGGCGATGCGTGAAGCGAATTTGGCCTGCCAGTGGGGATAAAGCTGGCGGGCAGAAAAATTGATGTTGATAAAAAGTTGTTTGATGAGTCTATGTTCTTGATAAGGAAGCCGACTTGTGAGCACTTCATTTGCAACATTGCGAGCTCCGCAACAGGTTGGTGGGGCGTCGCCGGCGACCCCGCTGTTTACATTTGACAGTCATGAATTTGCGACCTGCTTCAATCAGCGGCCGTTCAAGGTTGCCCATCAACTGGCAAGTCATCCGCTATTTGAGCTCGATCGACTATTAGAACTGGCTCGGAAGCTGCCGGAAGATTTGATTGAGTACAATGCTGGCAACCTGCCGATCAATCAGGATCCCGATAAAACGCCCCGCAATGGATTGTCGGTGACCGAGACCATCGAGCGGATTCAAACCTGCAAGTCGTGGATGGTCTTGAAGCAAGTCGAGCATGACCCAGCTTACCGTGAAGTACTGGAGGCGTGCCTGGCAGAAGTGCGGCCATTCTCGGAGGCGATTGCCCCTGGCATGCGCAACGCGCAGGCGTTCATTTTTATTACTTCACCTGGCTCAATCACTCCGTACCATATCGATCCTGAACATAACTTTTTGTTGCAGGTGCGTGGCAGTAAAGTGATTCATTTGTTTGATGGCCGTAATAGAGAACTGCTGAGCGATCTTGATTTGGAGCGGTTTTACGGTGGTCGGGTTCGCAATATGACCCTGCCGGATCAGTTTAAGGATTCGTCATGGGTCAATGAGATTACCCCGGGCGAAGGTCTCCATTTTCCGGTGACGTATCCTCACTATGTTCAGAATGGACCAGAGGTTTCGATCTCGTTCAGCATCACGTTTCGCACCCCCGATCTTGATCGGCGGCAGGCGGTTTACGCGATGAATTCGCGGCTGCGGCAGTGGGGGCTGAAGCCAACCAGTCCAGGAAAGCATAAGTCGGTTGATAGCCTTAAGTATTTTGTAGCGAGGGTGCTGAGGAAGCTGGGGCAAGGTTGACTATCGTCTGGGCGCGCAGGACCAGAGAGACCTGTTTTGGGCAGGACTTCTGTTGTTAACGGCGCGAGGGTGCTGCAGGGCATTTCGTAGTCGAAGCCGTTGGGTGAGTTGTGATGATCAATGTTTGCACTTCATCTTGCGGCATTGGGGATGAAGCGAGGTGGGTCAGTTCGTTGGCAGTAAACTCCGGTGGCTAGGGATAGTGAAGCGAGAGCAAGGTGATTTGATCGTTCTGTTGCACTAATAGGTCGTATTAATCGCAAAAAAAGACTGCCGGCAGCCTGCCTCGGATGTGCGTCTCAGGGGTGCTATCTTGCCAATGGGCGGTGTTGTTTTCCGCCCTTCGGACAGGTGGGACCCGCCAGAGTGCTGGCAACTGCAATATCTGAAGCCGATTGCGCAGAAGCGTCCCGCCCGGGCCTGTGTGTGGCTACCCGATCCTTAGGAGCCAAACAGCAAGGCTAGGCGCAACCTCTTCTAGCAAAACGGCCAGTTGAGTGCAGTTCTGAAATCTGCATCCATACAGGAAACATTTGCGACCGCATGGCGATGATCTGTCGCATCGGGGTCTGGTTTTCACGAGGAAATCCAGGGCCGCGAGAGGCTCGAGGTCACTGCCTGCGGAACCGATCAAAGACAAAACGGGGGTTGGCCAACCTTTGTTTTAAGGGGGTTATCTAAGTCAGTGACAAAAACAGTCCCCTCAACCTATCTGGAGGGGTTGCGCGAGAATTGTTTATCTGGCCAGTGGGTTGGGGGGGGATAGGGTTGAGAGGGGGAAGAGGGGGATTACTCAATAGTGGGGGAACCTGATTGGATTTGAAGGAGAAGCGACCGTTGATGAACAACCGCGGGGCTGTGAATCACACAGGACGTGCTCTGGACGTTCGATTGGAGTCTACGAAAGCTGGTTGTCACATTGTACTGTTTAGCGAGTTAGCAGTGGCACACGGAGCTGTGAGCAATCAAGCGAGCGGATAGCCTCGAACGGCTTCGCCGCCTCAATCGTCGGAAGCCAACGGGGTCATTGGCGGGAGCGTAATGGTAATGACTACGCCTGGGAGCATCCCAGGCAGGGGGAGTCCGGCCTACTCGGACTCACTCGCCGTATGCGTGTAGCCTATCTCGCACCCCGAGTTAATCGCCCAAGTAGCTGCTTTAGCGCACGTAGCGGACCAATCATTCCCGACACCCTCAGTAAGTCATGCCAGCACCTGAAGAGTTCATCGCCCCTGCTTCCCGCAAGGAACGTGGCAATGGAGTAAGGCATGGGCCGTCTAGGAAAAAATCCGTGCTGTCTCAACATTCGCAAAACTTCGAAGCCAATATCATCTCGGCCGCCAGGTTCCCAAGTCTCCGCTCTCTGCAGGGTGAGATCACTTCGCAATGTCGCAACATCGTTGACCAAAAATTTTCCGCATTTTGCCATCAGCCGCGGTTCGTTCACAATTCGTTGAGCCACGCCGCAGATGACTTGCAATCGCGTCTGAAACATTCGGTCGAGGTTCTTCGTCAATGAGTTAGGTGTATCACGGTAATAGGCCAACACGTTCTCGGTTAACTCAATTCGCGGTGACAGAAAGGCGATTCGCCACCATAAGTCTAAATCTTCATGGGACGGAAGACTTTCATCAAATCCTCCCATGTCTCGCACAAGTTTTGCTCGGATGCACAACGAATGGGTGGCAAAGCTGCCATTGCACAGCACTGAAGCAAGTTCCCGATCCCGAAAGATCTTGGTGGCAATAGCCGCTCCCAGCCCATTGCTGTCGTTGAAGCGAGCATAATCACTAATGATTAAGTCGGGATTCGTGTTCGCTGCAATTTGTGCGAACGTTTCTAAGGCATCCGCCGCAAGTAAATCATCGCTGTCCAGGAAAATGACTCGCTCGGCCGTAACCAATCGAAGTCCATGATTGCGAGCAGCGGATGGGCCTCCATTCGGAACGGAAACTGTTTCAACTCGATTCCCGAATGTCTGTGCAATTTTCAAACTGCCGTCTAAGGAACCATCGTCAATCACGATCACTTGTTCAGCGGGGTATGTTTGATCGAGTACCGACTGAATCGTTTGCGCTAAGTATCGCTCACGGTTGTAGACCGGGATTACCACCGCCACCGAGAACGACTTGTTCACCACTGTTCTCCCCGTGTTTGCACGACCAAATACTTAAAGAGTCGTTGACTCATCATGTCGCTCCGAGAAGTCTGCCAAGAAACGGTCGATTTGTCGTCGTATTTCGAACAGGTGGTTCTGCAAAAAGTGATAGAGTTTCATTAGTAGGTAATGCGTGACCAGCACCCTAGCGCCTGCCCCAACGTGCAAGTGACGGCCAATAACTTCTTCCGAGGTCGAATAAGGTCCGAGCTCTGCCGGGGGGGACTCGAAGAACGCAGAACATTGCAACGATTAGGTATCGTAGCGAGTAGTGGTCATTCCGAGCCACCTTTACGAAGTGCATCGCTGCAACGAGATAAGAGCCATGAGACCAGCAAAGGTTGGCGATCTGTTCTTCCCAAGACATCGGATTCAAGCCTGGTCCGTTTGCCTGCGCCTCGTTACCGGACTGCATGACTGCATAATCAAGTGCCGTCGCGTGCTTCGCTAAGGCTGCGAGCGTCAACCGAGCCTGTTCACGCGAGCGAACGCTACTCATCTGGCTCGGGTGCATCCGGTACCTGAGAAGCGGCTCCTTCAAGTTATGGAACAGTCCGACCTGACTCAGGCGGAGCCACAACTCAAAGTCCGCTGCGCTCTTGAACGAATCGTCATAACCACCGCTTTGAATAATGTCACTACGTCGAGCGATGATTACTGGATGGGCAATCTCACAGGTCGCCAATCGAAAACACGAAATAATCGAATCATGGTCCTGTTTGTAGTTTCTTCGGAAAAGCCACCAACCGGAAGGATCGATGACGTCAATTGCTGCCCCGACGGCCACGCATTCAGGATGGCTCTCCAAATACGATATCTGGGCCGCCAGTCGGCCACGACTTGAAATGTCGTCGCTGTCCATTCTCGCGATGTACTTCCCCGTGGCGTGCGTCAGTCCGAAGTTTAATGCTGCGTTTTGACCGGTATTCTCCCGACAGAACAATCTAATTCGAGTATCTCTGTTTGCGAAATCTTGTAGTAGTTCCCGACCACCATCCGTAGAACCGTCATCGATAATTATGAATTCAAACTCTCGGTAACTTTGCGTAAGGATACTCTCAACAGCAATAGCAAGATATCGGTATGAATTGTAGACCGTCATTAACACGGTTACCGAAGGCCCAGCCAGCTTCGCTACAGACGGACCAGAGTACCCCGAACTACTTTCCCGCAAGTCTGTCATCATTGAAGCCAACCGAACTTTAGCATGCTCGAGAAACCAAAACGTTGCCAATTGATGTTGACCCCATGACGCTCAAATCAGCTTCCAACTCTGAAGAGCTGGACTAATCATTTCTAAGTCCTTCGAGGCGTACCACTTCCTTGGCGCAATGACGATTTTCTGCTGATTCCGATTCAGCCACGCACCCCACCAACTGAAACTGCTGTTGGCAATAATGTGATGTTTACATGTACTCATCAATCGCAAGTCTTGATAGTTGCTGGCAGCGGTATTGTGATCCACAAAAGTCATTGGACTACGTGAACTAACGTGTTCCTTGCACCATTTAGGGTC
>JAIXVG010000373.1 GCA_027483145.1 Planctomyces sp. | reverse complement strand
CCTTCGAGGAGGGGCCAAAAGTCTTGGGAAAGAGGGCTTTGAGAAGTCGCAAACCCACTTCGAGCAGGTCACTGCGGTCTTGGGCGGAAGCTTGCCAGCTGGACTGCCAGATGCAGCCAATGATCTGCCATACGCTGAAGCGGCTGATCGCGGGGGACTGATGATTCGGATGGAAAAAGCCTATCAGTGGCTGTACTCAAACATTAAGACCGAAGCTCGCTTTAAAAGTGATTCGGAGACGATTACCCATGAATTGGAAATGCTGACGCTTCTCAGTCAGATCGTTGCCGACAAATCATATGAATCGGCAGATGAAGATGAGTACAAGACCTACATCAACAAGATGATCTCGGAAGGGAAAGCTGGCCTCGCTGCAGTGAAAGCTGAGGACTTCAAGCGATTTGGAGACGCTTTATCGGCTATCAACACCACTTGTAATCAGTGCCACGCCGACTACCGATCGCGCTAGCCAGCGTTAGCTTTTTTCTAGACTTAGAAGGTTTTGGCCACTTCCCGTTGAAACAGTTGTGGAAAATCGAACCAATGGTGTTACACTTTAAGTAGGTAAACCCACATTTTTGTTTTCTAAGACGTTCCGTAGTAGAGCTCTATTGCGAAACGTCAGAGTTTTTCGCCTCTCCGGTTGAATTTCAAATGGCGAAGGTATATAAGTGTATATACCAATTGTCTTCGTGATCGCGCGGTGATATTTAGTGTAATTATTAATTCGCTCCCGGGGTGTGATTTTTTGGGGGGAAGATAGGCCCAGGCCTTTAAAGGACTAGGTGTCGGCAATATCGGGAAATAGCTCTTGGTGACCATGGCTCGTTGTGACCGTGGCTCGTAGGCCAGCCATTCTCCGTCACGTCAATTGCTTGAATTGTCAAATGTTCAGCTGGCAGAGCTTACAGATGACGGATTGTGCCTGACGAGGTTTTCTTCGATGTAGCCTTGAACGCTCCTGAAGCTCAAGAGGCGTGGAAAATTGTTTTCTTGTCCCGGCCATAGATTAGTGACCTCTCCCTCGATTCGGTCAGCGACGGCGGACGCTCTTGAATGACCATCGTAAAGAGGGCATCGTTACATTCAAAAATTGGGTTTGGTTGCCCCGTGTGAAGGCAGGTGATTTGATGACAACGATCGAACAGAACGAAGAAATCTCCGTTAGTTCAGCAAACGGTCTGAGCTTACTTGAATTGCAGCGAATGGTTGCCTCGCGGAAGGCACAGCTCGACGGATTACTCAAACGCCGTGAGATCCTCGCCGAGCAGTTGCGGGAAGTAGATGCCCTCATTGAAGACATCAACGGTGGCCGAGTTCGCCAGAACGCTCCCCAAGCTCGCACACTGAACTCAACATCGCTGCGGCCACTGATACTGCAATTGCTAACGCAGAATCGCCGTGGGTACAGCTTGCGCGACTTGGTTGATCAAGTGCTCCGGTCTGGCTATGTCACTCAAAGCAGCAACTTTCAGACAGTTGTCTATCAAGCTATTTACAACTGCGACGAGATTATTTTTGATCAAAGAACCCGGCTATATCGACTGAAGGAATAGTCCGTCATCCAAGATCAGCAAACTGGTTCGGTCGTTTTCGGTCTGTGTCATCGTCAGCTTTTCTGGCTGAAAATCTTGCCGTCCAGATATCGACGCTCCCTTGGTCAGATCGCGAATCAAGGCGAGGAAGTGCGTCGTGATGGTCGTGCAACATCGTTTCGGGACAACATCATTCAGCGGCAACGCAACTCAGCTTCGCTAAAGGATTCTCTCGTTGCTTGTTGGCAACAGTATCAGGCCCGCTCAGGATGAGTACCTAATGAATGGCTATGTTTACCCCAGGATCGGTTGGATCACGTGCCTGGTTTGGGTGTTTGGTGCCCTCATAGCAATCGCATCGATCAAGGCGGTTGAACCTCCAGTTTCTCTTAATCCCCAGCGAATTGTCGGTGTGTCCCCGGCTGGCCAATTGGTTCCCGACTTCCAAGCTCGCCCTGCTAGTCCGGTTGAGGCGGAAATTCCAACGTTAAGTCCTCCCCCGGCTTCCCTTATCGAAACTAATGAATCGGATCGACACGGGAGAGAAGCCCTCTCCCCAAGGCAGAAAGAAGCGTTGGCAGTCATTGCCGAGGAGCTTCCCGGAGCGAGCGAAGAAGAAAAAGAAATCTGGCTCAACGAGCTTGGGTCACTCCCGGCCTCTGTGATTCGGGATATTCTGCAACATCGAAACGAGCATGACGAACTGCGGCTGCGTGAACGGTTCTCATTAGACAGAATGCTATCAGGACGCACTCGTGATCCTTTAGAACCGTCACTGACTCCGCAAATAGCCGAACGGGCAAATCAAGCTCGCTTAAGCTTGCTGGGCAACACAGCGAATCTGCCCGCATCCGAAGCGCTCCTGTTGGCTCGCGCAGCGACTTGTGAGAATATCGCCAATGCCCTCTCTCTCGGATACAAGCGAATCGAGATCGAGCTGGTCTCAGCCTCTTCGGAAAACGACGGGACTCGGCAAGTCAGTTCACAACTCGAACCACTGGTCGGAAAGGGGCATGAGGAACCATTTTCCATGCGAGTGTCCGTCAGATTCAAACGAGATCTTTCGTCGGGACCAATTGAACCCGCCTCAGACGGGTCAGCCTTTGCTATTACAGGCTCGGGGTGGTTACGTTGTAGGAAACACTCGAATCAGGAACGTCTCGCCAGAACTTATCTTCTTCGCACAGGGACTTGGCGGTTAAGCGCTGATGGTGGCCTCATTGTTGATCATGGTAACCATACCTTCTTTGTTGTGGATGAATGGGGCGTTACTGATAGAGTCGGCAGCTTGCGCCAGATCGAGCGGCTTGAGTTGGTGGGACCACCGCAGCTTGCTGGGGCTGGTTTAGTAATTGGAGAAGTCGGCTCGGCAAGTACTTTCGCTCTGTCAGAAGATCAAGCCACTTCCACCAGTCCGGCTTCCCCTCCCCCAAGTCCAGCAACGCCGCAAAATGGGGGTGTTGCCCCCGAGGCTCTTGGGAAGATCGTGTTGGGAAAAACCGAAGGCTCAAACGTTGAACTCGAAGTCGAGTTGGCACGGCTGAAGAAGCTAAATGCCATGTTAACCGCCTTGGGGAGTAACTAGCTCTTTCCAACGGTTTGTTCGGCTACTGGGGTCATTACGCAGCCGTGGTTTGTTTGACGCAATTCATTGCATCCCCCCGTTCCATTCCCCAGGGATGGTCTCTGGCGTTATCCTCGTGATGAGCGTGGCTCATGGAACTGCGAACGTCCGTGAGCATCAAATAACGAGGTGTCTGCCTGCTTGATTGTTGTCAGCGGAGATCAGCCATGGCTGGACAATGGGAAATCCTGACGAAGGCTGGCATGCTGGGGCCGCTCCCCAATCACCGTCTCAAGCAGTTAATCGAAGCAGGGACGGTCAATCCTGAAACGCTACTTCGCCGTACCGGAGAAACCGAGTGGCGTCCGGCAGCCCGGCTTCGCGGCGTCTTTCCCGGACCGACCGGGCTGGAACCTGCCAACGACCCGGGCGAACATGAGGTGGTCGACTGCGATATCGATTTCCCCATTTGTTTTGCGGCTCCAGCCGCACCTGCGGCCCCTCCAGCCCAACCCCAGGTACCAGAGCTTCCTATTCTTGTCGAGACGATCAAGCCGTTGGAAATTCGATTTATTCCTCCCGTTCAATTGGAAACGCCAGATGTTGTTCCGGCGGGTGTGGTTTCGGAAGAACCCTCACATCGGCAGCCAGTTCGTTCAAGAGTTTGTTCCTTTTGCGAAAGTGAATTGTCATCGACGGCCGTCAAGTGCCGACACTGTGGCGAGTTTTTGTCGCGACCAACGTGGGCCATTCGTAAACCAGTTTGGAATCCCGGCGTCGCAGCGGTTTTGGCACTATGCCTACCAGGCTGTGGGCACGTCTACAAAGGCCACATCTGGCAGGGGCTGGGGTTATCGTTCACTGCGATGGTTCTCTATGTCTGGCTCCCATGTCTTGTCTTCAGGGTGACGTCAGGCTATGTCGCCGATGCTGTTTCCAAGAAACAGGATGACCGGGTGGCACTCTTGTTTGCGTTAGGATTCATTCTCATTGCCACCAGCTTGGTACTGAGCCTGGTAATCCATTGCTGGGCAGTCTTTAACGCATACAAGGACGAAGGGGCGCGGCAGAACTAGCCGGGCAAATCACGCGAGGCTTGTTCATGAAGCGCTCACCCAGTCCAATTAGCACCAGCAAAAGTCCGGGTAAGCATTTCAATCAACTACGACTGGAATCACATCGTTGGATATCTCGGTTGCCCTTTGCACTTACAACGGTGAGCCGCACCTGGCTGAGCAGTTGGCCAGTTTGACTAGCCAAACCTTGCCGCCAACAGAGCTAATCATCTGCGATGACGGCTCACGCGATGAGACAGTCGAAATCGCTAACCAATTCGCTGCATCGGCTCCATTTGCGGTGAAGGTACTTCGCAATGAAACGAATCTGGGTGTAGCAGGCAACTTTACCTGTGCGACCCGCAACTGTTCTGGCGAGTTCGTTGCTTTCTGTGATCAGGATGATGTGTGGCTTCCCCACAAACTCGAGCGATTGATGCAGGCCCTTCGCGCCCGGCCCGATGCGACTGTTGTGTTCAGTGATGCTCAACGAGTGACCCACGAATTACAGCCGATGCCAGGCAGCCTTTGGGAAACGCTCCCCATGCCGACTTCGGTCAGCCGAGGTGGTCCTTTGTTCCCCCACTTGCTTAAACGGTCGCTGGTCACTGGAGCCACGATGCTGGTAAACCGAGAAGCAGCTATGCGGCTGCTGCCTCCCGGAGAGTTCTGGCTCCACGATGAATGGCTGGCCCTCTTTGCCGCTGCCGCCGGACAAATCGTCGCGGTCGCAGAGCCACTCATTCAGTATCGGCAACACCCAGGACAGCAAGTTGGCTCACGCCGCCTTAGCTTGTGGGATCAGTTTCAAATTGCTCGCCAGCAAGCCCCAACCATGGCCCGCGTCTATTGCACACGCTGGAATGCTGTGGTGAAGGCTCTTGAAGCAAGTTCTCATTTGAACTGGCCAGAGAGTTCCATCACCTTGCTGCAGGACTGCCACGCTCATTGGCAACGCCGAGCGGCCGCCATCAAACACGGGAGGATCGCAACGGCTCGTACTGCGATAGGTGAGTTGTTCAGCGGACGATACGAGCGGTACGCCCTCGGTTGGAAGTCGGTCTTGGCAGACCTCATCCTCTCATAAGATGGTGGCAATCACTGCCGTCGTTGATCGCCTCTTGCGTAGCGTCTCACCCAAATGGGCCTTGTCTTTGCGTGCCACTCGCCTCGGTAGTGTCTTGATCTACCACGATCGATCGCACGGGTCATCCACGGCCAAAAGCAGATGCTATTTCCTATAAGACACGATCCCTTGTTAGCGAATCACCGCGCTGGCAGGCTCAAGAAGTCGGGCTGGGTACTTTTGGATCTATGGCCGCATCCTTGTATGGACACTCCGTTAACAGGGCACTGCCAGTACCAGTGACATCCGAGGATTTAACGTAGACGGAGCACTAACTGTCAAACAGCAGGCCCTGGCTACCGTAGTGTTTGAGGTAGCCCGCGACGGGAAGTTTTCGCGCTGTGTTATCCGAGCTCATGTAGCGTATCGTCCCATAAATCGGACGTTCGGGACCCCAGGCTCGGTCATAACGCCCCAACACCCAGAAGATTCCGGAGTAGGAATTGGGGTCACGCCCATCGATCGCATACTTGTTATTCAAGTGAATCAACTGTTCGAGAGCATCCTCGGGGGTGGCGGACCACTCAAGGATCTTTTTGCCCCACAGCATCCGCAGGTAGTTGTGCATCCGACCTTCACGAACGAGTTGCCGCTGGGCCGCATTCCACAGCTTAT
>JAIXVG010000224.1 GCA_027483145.1 Planctomyces sp. | reverse complement strand
CAGTGCCGGGAGGGGCAATCGAGAGGATGGCGATGTGGCGTTCGCGGGCATGGAAGCAGGCGGCGGCGAGGAGGCGCTCTTCCAGGGTGTCGGTAAAGTCGAAACGGGGATCACGCCAGATATCGGGGGTGGGGCGGGGGGGGAAGAGGAACATCGCGCCACCGTAGACGGCGAGGCCGATTCCAGGGCCGACCATGTTCTTTTGATAGTCGGTCGCAAAGAGGGACAAGGTTGATTCGTCGTGATGTTCGGCATGCCAGGTAACGCGCCAGGGATAGTCGCGGGGGTCGGCAGGGGAATCGAAGAGCATGACCACGCAGTCGAGCTTTCCTTTTGAGGGGGGCAAGACTTTGACGTAGAGGTCGCCTGTGTGCCAGTTGCGGAGAGTCTCGCGAATATCGAGGCCGTCTTTGAGGCTGGCTGAAAACTTTTCGGAGCGGGCCAGGTCGTTGCCCAACAGGGCCATGGCGGCGTCTTTGATGTGAGTGCGAAAGTTTTCAATCACAACATCTTCCTGAGGCCAACTGCACTGGGCATGGGGGTTCCAGCTTAGCTCCCACTCGTCTTGCTGCTGCTTGGGGGGCTTGGGTCTGAGTTCGACTTGACCCCACTGGACGACAGGGCCGGGGAGCCGACATTTCATGGCGAGGGTATCGCCGTTGGGAAGGCGAGCCTCTTCGATGCCGAGTTGAATGGTGGGAAATGGGACGCGCTGGGTGTAGGGGTATTCGCGGGCAGTTTCGGCGAGGGCGATTGCGAACTCGTCGCCGAGGACTTGTTTTGCGGCAACGACAAGGGTGTAGAACGAAGGGGTGAGGCGGCGATCGATGAGTGTCAGATTGCGGACATAACGGAGGAGAGTTGCGAGAAGCTTGGGAGAGACCTTGCGAGCGCGGGTCCCCATTTCGGCCTGATAGTGCTGCCGTGCGGAGAGGAGCATGGCCTTGATGCCATCAATCGAGAGATTGTCGTCCAGTTCGAGTTCGCTGCGGGCGCGTTCGTAGAGAGAGGTGATGTAGGGAAGCTCTCCCAGGGTGAATAGTAGTTGCTTGGGGTTAGGGGAGTAGATTTCGGGGAGTTCGATATCGTCATGTTCGACGACACCGGGTGCAGCGGCGGGAATGGGGGTCTGTTCGTCGAAGGCCTCTTTGATCCAGGGCCAGTCGGTGATCGAGCAGACGAAGAGGACTGATCGGTGTTGCTGCCCGAGCTGGCGCAAGCGAGCAGCCATGGCGCAAACGCGTGCTCGAGGCTGGAGTTCGGTGGGGCGAGGAATAACGGGCAAGAGGGCTGCAGCGAATCGTTCAGGTGAGACTTGCTTGAGAGCATAGGGGTCGGGAAAGACGGCCGAGTAACATTCGAACGGGTCGGTTTCAAGATCGATGAAGTAGCGCGGGACACGTTCTTCAATGGCGAAGCGGAGGGCGGCGATGACTCCCTGGCAGGGATCGATGGGGACATAGCTGGCCTGGGGTGACTCGTCGGGCTGGTCGTCGTCGTCAGAGTCGTGTTGGTCAAACGAGAACTCAGGGGGGCTATTTGAGAGGGAGAACTGGATGGCTTCGCGCTGCACGACTTGGGTGATGGAAGGCAAGAAGTGGATGGCCTGCTCGACCGGCCGCTGAAATGAGAGAGGTAAGGGAACAGCAAGGCAATCGAACTGCCGGGCCATCATTTGGCGACGGACTTCGACCGCGAAATCGCCGCTGCCGTGGATGATTGGGAAGATGGTGATGGACGGGCTGAGTTGAAAGAGGACTGACATGGTAGTTCAGGGGCTAAGGTTTGGGGCTAGGCGACTCGTTTGAGGATGACCATGGTGAGATCGTCGGCTGGGACGGGCTTCTCGGAGAAACTGGTAACCGCAGTGAGAATCAGTTGAGCGAGGTGGCTGGGGGAGGCGTCTAAATGTTTGCGAGCAATGTCGAAGATTCCTTCGTTGCCGAAGGCCTTTCCCGACGAGGCAGAAACAGTTTCGGGGAGACCATCGGTAAAGACCAAGAGGAGTTCACCCCGCTTGAGTTCAAGGGTTGGGCCGCGCGGGATATCGCCATCGATAATGCCGAGGATGGGCGAGGTAATTTGGAGTGGGTGGACGGCACCATGAGTTGAGATGCGATAACCCATTTGGCCTGCTGCCACGTAGCTAAGCTGGTGGGTGTGGGGGTTGAGCGCAAAGTAGAAGAGACTGACAAAGCGGCGATCGTTAACGTCGTGCGAAAGAAAGCTGTTGAGGCGGGTGATGAGGCGATGGCCTTCGGGTGAGGCGTCAGCTTCGGCTCTGAGATAGGCGCGGGTTTGGGCCATAAGGATCGATGCTCCGACATCGTGGCCGCTAACATCGGCAATAACAACACCGGTTTCGCCTGATTTGAGATTCAAGTAATCGAAGTAGTCGCCGCCAACAGCCCCGGCAGGTGTTGAAAAGCCAAAGATCTCGTAGTGAGGAATATCGGGTGACTTGCTGGGCAAGAGGCCTTGCTGAATTTTGCGGGCGATATCGAGGGTAGCGCGGGTGGCAAGGAGTTCGGCTTCCTGCTGATAGGCGCGGGTGTAGTCGATTAAAAGGCCAGTGAGGGGGACGAGGTAGGCCAGGATTTTGAGACCCTGAGCGATGTTGAAGGCGTTATCGAATTGCTCGCGGGAGTGGAATGCGACATAAGCTTCGCCGACCATTAACGGGATGAGGCTGACAGACATCCCTTGCGTAAAGAGGCTGGGTTCGCGGGCCATGAGGCGAGGGATGAGGAATCCGGCAGCGATCATATAGACCACGAGGGCAGCAGCATCCCAGGGGCGGCAGACAATGGAGTTGGGAAAGATGGTTTGCGGGAGGTTGGGGACGTTAGCGCAGATGTAGATCAGCGAGTAGGCTCCCATGCCGACAATCACGCCGACGGCCAAGAGGGTTCTCAGGTTTTTGAATGTTGGTTCTACGGAGAGTTGTTGTCGGCCACCGAGGGCGAAGCCGGCGCCGACGCCGAGGATGGTTGCGTGGCAAATGCGAGAGAGAGCGTAAGTGAAGGGGATGAACTGGGTCGAGTCGGCCACGCCGGAGATCATGTGAAAGGCAGCGAGGGTATGAAAGGCGTCGATCAGGCCGGTGACCAGAAGCGAGATACCAAGAATGGGTGTGGCCAGATTTCGGCGCAGGGAATAGTGAAGTAGCGAGCAAGCGCCAGTGACCAGGGCGAGGCAGACGCTGGTCCATTCGAGAATGACGTGGAGGAAGACTCCGCGCAGGGCGAGCATGGCTTGATTGAGTTCTTCCGGCTTCATCTCGCCGTTCTTCAGGGCAACTGGGCTCGTACTAAAATTGACGCCGACCAGGTTGGCCAGGGCGGGGATAAGGCAAATGGTGACGACAGCCACGAGGAGTTGCCACGGCAGCCCCTCGTGGTAGGAGACGAAGCTCTTTCCCCAGTTTTTGAGGTTTAACAAGAGTTGCTGCATATGGACTGCGATGACCGTAGTTTAATTAGGACGATGCTGTTGGTCGTTGTTGGGTTTCGATCGTGGTTTTGAAGGCGATTGGGAAGATTCTTGGCGGCAATGGCCGAGTGAAGCTGTGGTGGTGACGCGTGTTAGTCGTTCCGGCGTCTCACGAAGAGTGCGGGAGCGATTGTGGCAGAGAACGGCTGGCGGTTTGGGGAAATCGGCCAAGCTGGCGCAAGGGCTACAGGCGAGTAGTTCCGCAAAACCGTCGTAATTGCTCCAGCATGCAGACTTGGTGATTTGGCTGCAAGTCGTTTTGGGGATTGATGAACCGAGTATGAGTGTTGCGTTAAGAAGTCGTCAGAAAGGGGGAAGGAAGCCCGTCGAGCTTGATGACTGTGGAAAGAAGCTGAATTGACTGGTTGGTGCGGGCCGATTAGCATTAGTGGGAATTGATGCGTCGCGAGCTGTTGTTTTTTCCGGCCGGAGATGGCTGGGAGGAGACAGTGAGTGGCACATTGATCCCGCCGACTACCCTTCTTGATGCCCGCTTGAGAACTACTGCCGCTGGGATTTGCTCGCCATCCTCTAGACATTGTTTCAAAACCCTCTGGCGTAACAGCCAAGACCGTGATTCGCCGAGTAAAACCTGCCGCTAACCGGGTTTTGAAATCGTATCTACAAGAATTGCTCCTTCCTGCTTGGTGTTGATCTGGTTTGATGTGCCGATTTGGTGTTCCGATCAGCGACTTGCTCGTTTGATTCCAAAGACCAAACTGGGGTGAACTTGGTTTTGGTGGATGCTCTTCGACCCAAGAATTTGGAACAATGACAACAGCTTTTGACTGCTAGTTTGACTGACTTCCCGCCTGTTTTTTCCTGCCGGCTTATTGCCATCCGACGAGGCCTTCTGCCTGAAAAAGGGTTGCCATTATGTTGCGAGTGAATTTGAGCGAAACCGGGCGTTACTGCGATGGCGTTAAGCGACGCAGCTTCTTGCAGTTGGGGATGGCCGGGATGGCAAGTGTTGGACTGCCAGCCATTTTGCGGGCGAAGGAGGCTGCAGCAGAGACGACGGGGACGAAGAAGACCTCGGTCATTTTGTTTTGGCTGGACGGAGGGCCAAGCCATCTCGATTTGTACGACCTGAAGCCGCAGGCTCCGCTCGAGTATCGAGGGATGTGGAATCCGATTCCGACCAACGCGCCGGGGATGGAAATCTCGGAGTTGTTCCCGTTGCAGGCGAAGTGTGCGGACAAGTTTTCGCTGATTCGATCGCTGCATCATGACAATGGCGATCACTTTACAGCTGGTCATTACATTCTTACGGGTCGGGGTGGGGTGAATGGTTCCGATACGGCACAGCGGTCGCCATTTATTGGTGCTGCTGTGACAAGCGTGACAGGTGCCCGCAAAGGCGGGATGCCGCCGCATGTGGCGATTCCGTATGCGATGAGCATTGGCCTGAGACCCGGCTATTTTGGGGCGAAGTATGTCGGGCTGGGGCATAACCCATTCGAAACAGATGTGGACCCCAATGCGGATGGGCAACAGGTTCGGAACTTGCAGTTGCCGCACGAACTGTCGATGGATCGGCTGAATTCTCGGGTGGCGTTACTGAAGGACTTTGATCGATTGCGCCGTGACGTTGATCAACGGGGAGTCTTTGAGGCGCTTGATCGGTTTGAGCAGAGTGCACTCAACTTAGTGACTGGTGATGCTGCTCGGAAGGCGTTTGATTTGAGTAGCGAATCGCCCGAGATGCGTGCTCGATATGGGCGTCATCAGTGGGGACAGAGTGCGCTATTGGCCCGGCGGCTGGTGGAAGCTGGAACGACGTTTGTGACAATTCACCTGGGAGGCTGGGACCATCACTGGAACCTGAAGCAGGGGATGGAAGACTACTTGCCGAGGGTTGATCAATCGGTATCGGCGCTGTTTACCGATCTGGCCGAACGTGGGATGAGCGATGATGTGCTGGTCATGCTGTGCGGCGAGTTCAGCCGAACACCGCGCATGAACGATGGCGGCAACGGGGGTGCGCCAATGAGTATGGGGACTCCTGGCCGCGACCATTGGGGGAACGCGATGTTCTGTTTGATGGGTGGCGGTGGTGTGAAGGGTGGCCGGGTGGTGGGAAGCACCGGCGCGCGGGGTGAAGAGGTAAAGGATCGGCCAGTCAGACCGTCGGATATTCACCACACGATGTTTAACGTGCTGGGTGTTTCGCCGGAGCTAGCGTTTCTGGATCATACGGGTCGGCCGGTCCCTGCGCTTGAGCCGGGGAGTGTGATTACGGAGTTGTTGTAAGTTAACCGGTTGTTTAAGACTTACTCGGCTGATTGTGGTTGAGTGGCTTATTGCAAAATGGTCCGCAGTGCGGACCCTACCGAGCTCTAACCCGGCCGAAGCGGAAACGCTGGCAGCGGAGCTGCGGCTGTGCCAAGTGGCACGTTGCTAGTGCTGCGCGAGTTGGACCGCATAAGCGTTACGACCGTTAAGGGCAGAGCATTCTTTGTTGTTCGCCCATTCGGGTGATGTCGCGCCCCCCTGCTGCGTGACCTATGGTTGACTGAGAGTGCGCCGTTGTCGGTGCATAGTGACCATGGTCTGGGACGCTCGGGTGGAAGTAGGGCGATGTTTT
>JAIXVG010000616.1 GCA_027483145.1 Planctomyces sp. | reverse complement strand
TTGAAATCGAAGTCATCCCATTCGCGTCATCTTCCGAATGTTGGTTCCAACCACTTCAGTGGTTCCAACTATTTCAGTGGAGCGGCTGCAGTTCCCGTGCTCTCGGGTTTCGGTGTGGTCATCGGAGTGCTGCCTCCCAGGAGTCGGATGAGCGACGCGTGCTCAGCCAGTGCCTTATCCAATTCGGTCATTAGCTCATCGCAGCATTTGGCAGTCGCAGGTCCATCGACTTTTTCTTTGCAGCATTCCATATCCATCATCTTATGGTGAGCGGCTGCCGACACGAGGTGCTTATCAATCGACTCCAGCTTTTTCAGAATCGCCTTGTTGCCAGTTGCCTCGGCATCTTTCTTAACCACGGCCAAACTCTGCTTTGCGGCCTGAATTGTCTGTCCGATATGCTCCGACTCCACTTTGGTGACCGCAGGCATCACCTGCTGAGCGGGCGCGCATTGCGAGTAATCGTACAATTGCTGAGTGTACTGCCGAGCGTCGTAGAGACGTGTTCCGGCAGAATGGGCGGAGTACCCTGCCGGACCATTGTTTAAATAGTCCGTTTTTTGCTGCCATACTGGTCGTGTCTGGGCAAACAGATTGGGCGTGAATGCGAGTACGCAGGCGAGTGCAATGGCGGCGCGAAATGCAGTAGGCATGGTTTTGTCTTTCAAATTGGTTTTAAGGTGTGAAATCAATCGTCGGTATAACGGCCGATGGTGACGGGGCACGATGACCGCCTGTGTTCGTTTCCGCCCCTAATCCGTGGCGAATGCCGTCTTCACTGTTTTGGGGCGATCTATTTTCCGGCGACCATCTGGCAAGCCTTTTCGCACTTGCGGCATTGTTCCGCACAGGCCTTCATCTGCTTGTCGTCGGTCAACGCTTCACATGCCTTGGCACAGTGGTCACAACACTTCGCACAGCAATCGGCCATCATTGTGGAGAGCGGCCCCCCACTCGCGCACACCTGGGAGCATGCGGCGCAGCAGGTCGCGCAGTCCTGACAGTGCCTGAGGCACGCCAGGTGTTCTTTTTTCCCGTCCGCCAGCAAGTTCGCACAGTGGGTGGTGCACAGGTCGCACGCACGCTGGCAGTCTGAGCAGGCTTTGGCACATTCGTCCAAAAGCGGGTTCGCCTTTGTTTCCGCCGCTTGTGCTGGATGAGTGAACACGTCCAGACCTCCCGTAGCGAGGGTCAAGGCGAGTGCCACCACACCAATTCCTTCAAACATTCGATTCTTCATGGCCGAAGTCCTCTACTCAACTTGCATCGCGATGCAGGTAGCAGAACTTGCCATCTCGCATCCAATAACAGCTTGAGAATCCCTAAATCAAAAGACCCATCTCTACAGTTCAAGAGTCAGCATGTTTTCCAGTTGGATGCATGTGCGGGACAAATTCTTCGAGCGATTTTCACTTTCGTGCGATTTTTTGAGAACGAAAGGTCGTGAATACAGTTCCGATAAGGGCGAATTGGCCATTTGACCGCACCTTCGGGAAACCAACAAAACAAAAAGCCGACGTGGAAAAAGACCCGAGAGTCTGTCTCCACGTCGGCTTACTGATTTACCCGCCAGCTAGCAGCGCCAGCGTGCGATTGAACCTGTCTTCCGAACTATTGAGCGGAACATGCCGAACTGCCCAACTTTCGATTCAGGATACTCCTCGAAGACTGAGAACACAACCCGGGAAGTAATCTTTGGCCATTGCCTCCGCCGAGATCGACGTTACGAGGTTGTTGCAGGCGGCATGTCATTCCCGGCTATCGGGTCTCCGTCAACTGAGCAATTGGGGACCGCAAGCGATGCTGACGAGGAGCGATCTCACAGTTACCGGAAGGCTGATTACTCGATAGGTTGCAAAAATTGCAACGCCGGTAAGGGCGATGTGGAGGATACCCTGTAAACCCAAGCCCTCATGGAGCGCCTGCCAAAATCGATCCGACCACACGGCGGGTGACACAAAAATCATTCGAACACGCAGCAACCAAGAGGTGTCATGTAAAAATGCGTTCGACGCCGTTCACCGCACCCTCGAGTCCCATCGCGAGCGGCTCTTCCAGCAAGTGTCGCAACCTCTCACAGAATTTCCATCTGGTATCGATTCCGCTATGATCGTGGCTTACGGAGCGGTGATCCAGCCCCGATGGTGTTTCCGGATGATCGACGGTACCGACACAAGGACGCCGGCTGTCTCTCTAGCGCGTGAGCAAGTTGGTGGCACAACTTGAAAGAAATCTCTCATCCAACGCTGCGGAATTTATGCTTGATGCGTGCACCATCGGATTTAGACCTTCGAACTGGTCGACCGTCAGAGGAGATTGCCCCGCCCTTGATTACGGAGCCGATCGACTCGCTCATCAGTCGAAGCTGTAAGGGTGATCGTGACGCCCAGCAACAGATCTACGAGCGTCATCACGGATCGGCCTATCGATTATTGATTCGAATGGTAGGCCACACTGATGCCGCTGACGTTCTGCAAGAGGTATTTCTCCAAGTCTTCCGGACGCTCAATCAGTTCAGTGGAAAATCACAATTTGAAACTTGGCTTTACCGCCTAACGCTCAATCAAGCGCTCCAGTACTTGCGGCAACGTCGACGTTCGCGATGGACAACTCTCGAAAGCGATCTCATGGACCGTCATGCTGACCAAACGTCCAGAATGGAGGACAAGGAACTGCTTGAGTGTGCTCTCGCGAGACTCGAACCAGACCTGCGAGCGTCTTTTTTGTTGAGAGAAGTCGAGAAGTTGTCGTATTCGGAGATTTCCAAGGTCACAGAAGTTCCAGAGGGTACGGTGGCATCGCGACTGAACCGCGCCCGGCAGCTTTTGAAGGAACATCTTATGGAATTGGGATGGGATCAATAGTCATGCCATGCTCAGAATTCACCGATTTGCTGTCAGCTTTTCACGACGGCGAGTTGCCGCTAGATCGCAAAGTAGCCGTTGCGGATCATGTTGCTGCGTGTCCAGCGTGTTCTGCAAAGCTTCTAACCTATCAGAAGCTATCTGGCATGGCTGCGTATCTCAATGATTCGCTACCACCGGCGAACATGTGGTCGAACATTGATACTAAGCTTAACAGCCAGCCTGCGGTTTTCGCTCAACCGGCCGTGAAACTGCAACCTTGGATAGCTTCAAAAGTCGTTGCTACGGCGACGCTCGTCGCCATGATCGGGATCGCCTTCGTTGCGTATATGGCGTGGCCGATGCATGGTGACCATCACGTTGCCGTCAACCTTGGCCCATTTATTGACATTTTTGAGCGATCGCCTATGGAAGCTCAACAGCACCTGAGAGACACATATTCTGGGCAAAAGACTCACATAAGTGCGGCGATGACCCAGCTGAAGTACTCTCCGGTTGTTGCGAGTGGATTACCGCCCGAGTACGCGTTTGAGGAGGCGAGTCTACTGCAAATGCCTTGCTGTCGATGTCTTGAGGCCTGTTATCGGCGAGCGGCTGGCGGAGTGCTTTGCGTGTTCGAACACGAGCGAGACGACTTCGTCAAGTTTGGCGAGCGAGAGGTGTCAGCGATCGATTGCGGTGGAAGGCCGACCCGTGTTGTCGACATGGATGGCCGACTGGCGGCATCATGGTCAAAAAGCGGCCGGTTTATTACCGTAATCGGCGCTCAGGATGTTGGCGAAGTTACTCGACTGATGCGTCACTTTGAACAACACGATCAGGTAAAGCGGTGATTTCCAATGGGCTTTGAGTGCCGTAATATTATCTAAGTACTGATCGATTGGCCGTCAAACGATGGCATTATTCTGGTCTTGTCTTGAAGCCAAGCGCAGGATGAAGTTTTCTGAAAGACGGCCCTTGAGAGCTCTCCGGGGCCTGAGGTCGATTCTTTTCTGTGATGGAAGCAACCATCGCACTGAAGTTGGCAGTCGGCACAGACCATTGCGCACTTTTTCATATGAGGCGCATGGGCGTATGGGCGCTGTCTTCTGCGGCGACAGCCAGTACCGAAACGCAAGCCACTACACCACTCAGAATCAAGGATCGAAACATGGTCATTCTCCTGAAGGGATTTCACGGATGGCGC
>JAIXVG010000313.1 GCA_027483145.1 Planctomyces sp. | reverse complement strand
GGGCCTCGTCGATTGGCAACCGGGACTGCGTTCCAGGGGTTCCACTTTCACGTCGAAGCTTGGGCGGCTGGCGGGAAGTGACGACCTTTACTCCGTCCAAGACTCCTTGGATGTCTTTGAGAGCAACTGGCTTGGCGAGTACAACGTCGAACCCGGCCTTCTTCGCCAGAGTTCGGTGTCCCTCGTTCGCATGGCCGGTGATCGCTACGATCTTGGTGCGAGTGAATGCAGGACGCTGGCGAAATTGCTCCACAAGATGACATCCATCCATGTCCGGCATGGCGAGGTCGATGAGCATCAAATCGGGCCGAAATGCCGTGGCAACGTCAAGTGCCTGACTTCCGCCATAAGTCACATGGACTTGGTTGCCGAAGGCTTCCACGACCAAGCCCAAGGCGTCAGCACCGTCTCGGTTATCATCAACGATCAGTACCCGAAGGTTTGGCTTGGTCGTCGTCATCAGGTGGTTTTCTCCGAGATGGACGCCAGGATTTCTTTGACCTTCATGAAGTCGGCAGGTTTGACCAAATGGTGATTAAACCCAGCCTCCTCCGAGCGCCGCACGTCTGCCAAGTTCCCATACCCGGTCATGGCGACCAGAACGATGTTATTGAGTGTGGGTTGCTGACGGATTCGCTTGGCGACTTCATATCCATCGAGTCCCGGCAACCCAATGTCCAGAAGCACAACATGCGGTCGGTAATCAAGAGTGGCCTGTAAAGCGGTTGGGCCGTCGTATGCCAATTGCACATCATGTCCCGTCGCTTCCAGCAGCATCCCCAAGGATTGTGCCGAGTCCCTGTTATCGTCCACGACCAATACTCGCAATGCCGCCCCCTCCGATCTGGGTACGATGTGTTTGGGTGATGTCGGCGGCACTGCGGGTGCCGTCATGATCGGGAGATGGACGACAAACTCGCTTCCTGTTCCCAATGTGCTGTCGACCTTAATGTTGCCATCGTGCATTTCGACTAGCCGTTGCGCCAAGCAGAGGCCAATACCCAAGCCGCCTTGCGAACGATCCAGGGAACGTTCGGCCTGCGTGAAAAGATCAAAAATGTGGGGAAGCAGTTCGGGGGGGATCCCGACGCCCGAATCCCGCACCCGCAGCACCGCCTCATCTCCTTCCCGCTGAACAGCAATTGAGATTGTCCCACCATCAGCGGTGTATTTGGCCGCGTTTGTCAGCAAGTTAACAACGACTTGTTCGAGTCGAGCGGGGTCTCCGTAGACCCAAATGGGTTGCGATGAAAGGAAAACCGTAAGTTCATGATGGTGCTGATCCATCAGTGGGCGGGTCGTTTCACGTGCGCGTTCCACGACGCTATTCAATCCAACCCGTTCCTTTTGAAGATGAATTCTGCCCGTGGTGATACGGGATACTTCCAGCAGATCATCAATCAATCGAGTCAGTTGGCCCACCTGACGTTCAATGATGGTAAGAGCCTGATGCTGGAGCTTGTCGTCGTGCTTTTGAAGACCCAGCAGTTGCACAGCGTTGGTAATGGGGGCCAGCGGATTGCGCAGTTCATGGCTGAGCATCGCCAAGAACTCGTCCTTGCGACGATGCAGGTCGGCCAGCTCCTCGGCATGCTTCTGCATCTGTTTTTCTAACTTGCTGCGTTCGGTGATGTCCCGAATATTACACTGAATGACTTTGTGATGGTCTTCCCGGTAAGCGTTGGCGACGACCTCGACCTCAACCCGCAGCCCCTGACTGGTTTCCAGCGGCAGGTGTTCGTAACGAATGTATCCTTTGTCTTGGAGTGTTCGCACAGCGGCTTCGTTGGCCACTTTGTCGCTGAACAGCCCAATCTCCCACAGTTCCTTGCCCAGGAAATGCTCGTGTGAGTACCACAGCAGTTCGCCCATGAACGGGTTGGCATCCGTGATTCTCCCGCTTTCGGTGTCGAGGATCAGAATGCCGTCTTTGGCTGTCTCGAATAGCCGCCGATAACGAATCTCTGAACCAATCAGCGCCAGTTCGATCAGCTTAATGTCATGAATGTCGGTGTTGGCCCCCATCCACATGACAATTTGGCCTGCCTCGTTCCGCATGGGTACGCCACGACTGACGTGCCAGCGATATTCACCATCAGCACGTCGGAAACGACTCTCGTGTTCATACACATCGCCCGTCTTCGTGGCGCGTAGCCATCCACGAACGTGTACGTCGATGTCGTCGGGGTGGATGAATTGTTTCCAGCCCCAATCTCGAAGTTGCTCGAACGATAGCCCGGTGTACTCCATCCACTGTGGGTTGAAGTAATCGACGCTACCGTCCGGCTTGGTGGTGACGATTTTCTGGGGTATCGAGTCCAGTATGAATCTTTGGTGTTGTTCGGTCTGTCGCAATGTCGCTTCAGTCCGTTTGCGGTCGGTGATGTCCTCGATGGCGAGCAGGATCAGGTCCGATTGGCCTTCCATCGACTCGAAGCGTTGGGCATTGAGAAGCATCATCTTGTTGCCAATCGCCGGGAAGTCGTGTTCCACCTCGAAGTCGTGGACAGGATGGTGGTTGGATAGGACTTCATCCAACAGCGTTCGCAGTTGAGGAATGTTCCACTGGCTGTTGCCCAAGTCGTAGATGAAGCGGCCTTGCGTCTCTTCCAGCGTGACGTGGAAGTTCTGATAGAAGGAGCGATTGGCCGACTTGACCCGCAGGCTCGTGTCCAGAACCACGAACGGCTCTCGCAAGGTCGAGATGATTTTATCGGCGTAGGCAAGAGCGACCTCCACGGCTCGCTCTTGTCGGCAGAGTTCGGTAATGTCTCGAAACACCAGCACGACACCTGCCAGTTCGCCTTTTTCATTCCGAATGGGAGCAGCACTGTCGTCAATCGGGCCAATCGGTAGTTCTCTGCCATCCTTGGCGATGAGCAGCGTGCGATTCGTTAGTCCAGCATTCACGCCCTCCCTCAAAGCTCGAACGGCGGGACTTTCGACGGTCGTCCGAGTCTCTGGATGGACAATCTTAAACACCAACTCCACTGAAACGCCCGCTGCCTCTTCCTGAGTCCACCCGGTCAAGGATTGAGCCACCTGGTTAAGAAACGTGACCCGCCCTTCGGTGTCCGTGGTAATCACCGCATCCCGAATGCTGGCGAGGGTGGCACGGCTCCACTCTGGTCGGAAAAGCAAGGCATCTTCAGGTCTGGATTCTGGCATTCTGTTTTCACTATCCTAGTGCTTGATCCAAAAAGTTTCGTCTGGTTGCGAATCAGCAAAACGAATGGAATCGCTCGAATACCAAGAACCCGACAATTCGCCTTGTCGGCTCCCCG
>JAIXVG010000321.1 GCA_027483145.1 Planctomyces sp. | reverse complement strand
TGAAAATGACCTCCCAGGCTCGCCTGAAGTCGGGTGTCTTCAAGGAATGCCCCCTGGTTCTTCGGCATTGGGTGAAATCGCGGCTCGAAATCTGGTATCCTGCGGGAGGCGAGGGGTGGGCCGGGCGCTCGTTCGGCAGGAATCTGTGTCGCCTGAATCATCTGCCAAAGCGATCTTTGCTAGATGATCCTTGATCGGGCCTCGCACCGGTCATCATCGGGCTTTCAGATCGGCGAAACGTCAGTCCGGGTGGCGTTGCCGCAATGATTTCGGCCCAGCCGCAGCCCGGTGAAGCGACCTGCAGGACATTGCATGATGGATCAGAATTCGACCGACAGGCCTTGCTCATCACCGACCGCAAAAGGGGGCAACGCCTATTGCTGCCTGGTTGCCCTGTTGACAGTGGTGCTGAGCCATTATTGCGATTGTGCCTTGGGGCAATTGAATTTTCAGATGGACGAAGGGGTGGCGGCTGCGGTCGCGGTGTTGCCCCCGCGCGATGTGCAGAACGCGTTGGTAGACGCCGAGATCGCACTCAAGACGCGTCAGTTTCCTGCCGCGTTTAAGCTATTGCAGGGAGTCTTGCAGCAGCCAGAAGACTATTTTGTTGATGAGACCTTCAAGAAGACAACCAAGTCGATTGCGGTGAGCATTCTGGAAGGCCTCAGCGACGAAGCCTATGCCGCTTATGAGCTGCAGGTTGGGTTGGCTGCCAGTCAAAGTTTGCAGGGGGCCATTGCGGGTGGTCGCTGGGAAGAGGTTGCGTCACTGGCCCAAACGGCCCCTTGTACATTGGCGGGCGATAAGGCTCAATTATTGCTGGCTCAGCGGCAACTCGATCGGGGAGAGTTCTCGGCTGCGTTTCATCGGCTGAAAGGCCTGGCCAGCTCGTCCCGGGCGAGAAGCAATCTTGGTTCCGGGCTGATCGCTCTGGCACAAGTGACCGCCCGGCTGGCCAATCAGCCATTTGACGTTTCGGCTCTGCCACTGCTAGACAGCGATCGCCAGCCAAGTTCGATTGGCGGCGTCTCGACAGCGGTCCCGCTGAACGGTGAAGCGGTTGATCGTCTGGTGGCGGTCATACTTAGGTCGACTGGTCAATCGTCGGGCGTGTCGCCTTCCAGCGACTGGCAATTGCCGGGAGGTAGTGCAGCGAGGACGGGTCACGCCGGCCGCGCTAGTGCAGCAGGGGGAGTCTCGTGGGTTCGCGAAGTCGATGAAGCCCCAGAGCTAACCGATCAAATCGAACTTCAGCCGCTGTGGCAGGCCGATCTGAAGAAGCAGCGAGAGTTGGTCGAGCAATTAATGATCGAGCGGCAGAACCTGGTTGTCCCCGCAGCCATGCCGGTCGTTGCTCAAGACAAGATTATCTGTCGCGGGCTGGCTGATGTGGCTGCCTACAACGTGGGTGATGGTGCGCTCGCCTGGCGTACCGCGTTGGTCGATCCGGCCCTTCGCAGTTTATATGCCCAGGAATTAGGACTTGCGGCTGACGATGAGGCCCCTATCAACGAGGGGATGAAAGAGTATCTGCGGCAGCGGGTTTATCGCGATGCGACAGCCGGGCAGATTTCGACCGATGGCGAACTGGTTTATTACATCGATGAATTGGGGTTCAATGGCTTGCCCTTTGCGATTCAACCCGATCGTCAGGGGGGCTTGCCAGAAAACAACATGCCCAATCGTCTGGTGGCTTGTTCTGCCAGAACGGGCAAAGTGGTGTGGGTGGCTGGTGGGCCTGCTACGTCTGCCAAACGTGACCTGGAAGGGGCTTTCTTTCTAGGTGCGCCGGTCCCGTCCAAGGGGTTGTTATATGTGCTGGCAGATCAGCAGGGCGAACTGCGGCTGTTGGTCTTGCAGGGATGTGAACCGGGTGCAGGAGTTCATCCTCAGGCAGGAGCGCTGCTTTGGTCGCAGGCCTTGGCCACAGGGGAGCCGGGCAATAGCCCGCGTGTGATTCGCCGCTTGTCGGGGCTCTCCCCATCGGTTTCCGAAGATGTTGTGGTCTGCCCCACGGGGATGGGATTGGTAGTCGCCATCGATATCATAACGCGGCAGCTGAAGTGGGGGTTCCGGTACGAATCGATTCGTGGCCCCCGGTCGACTGAGGTAGCGATCGGCCGCCCTGGAACAGTGCTTCAGGAAGATGAGCAGTCGCGCTGGCTTGATTCGTTTCCTGTGATTACTGGTGGCCGGGTGCTGTTAACACCGCGCGACGATAGTCACCTGTATTGCCTCGATTTGCAGTCGGGGGTCGTGTTGTGGAAGCGGAATCGCGAAGCAGCCGTCTCGATCGCGGGGTTTGATCGGGACAAACTGATAACCATGACGCTAACGGGGGTCAATGCGCTGTCACTTGCAGACGGAAGTGATGCCTGGCCGGCTTCGGTTGTGCTCGATCGACCTTCAGGCCGGGCGATTTGCGGGCAACGTATCATTCATGTTCCGGTGGTCACGGGGCAAGTGGTGTCGGTCGACCTGACCGATCGGCGCGTTTTGGCGCGATTACCACTCGCGGCGAACGTCCTTCCCGGCAACCTGGTGGCTGCGGGGGGCTTTTTAGTTGTCGCCAACAGCCGTCAGGTGGCAGCCGTTAAGTCGACAAGTCGCCCGATTGAAGACTTGAATGCTGAGGAACTGGCAGGCACCTTGGGGATTGCCGATATCGCCAAGCGGGGCGAAGAGCGATTGACGCAAGGAAAGACCGAACTGGGGATTGCTGACTTACGAAACGTGCTTGAGTCGCAGCCGCCGGTCGACCTGGCTAATCGCGCGAGGCAAGTTCTGTTGGCTGCATTACTGGATGGGCTGAAGCACGATCCTCAGCTTTATCGCAGTACTTTCGACGAAGCGGAACGGTTAGCGATTTCGCCAGCAGAACGCGTGCAGGTTTATCTGCAGCATGGTCGTGTGCTTGAAGAGTCTCAAGATAGCCTGGCTGCGTTTGAAGTCTATTTGAAAGGCTTCTTTTTGCCCGAAGCTCAGGTAACAGGGATGGGCCAGCTGCCAGATGGTTCTGAATGCCGAATTGAGCGGCTTCTGGCGGGGCGGCTTAATCGCTTATACGAGCAAACCGGTGACTCGCTAAAGCTTGAAATGCAGAAGTTGGCGCTCACTCAATTTGAAACACAAGCAAACCAGTTCTCTGAGACTGACTTGCTGAGACGCCGGTTGCGGCTCACGCTCGAATCGATGCCCGACAGAGTTCAATTGGCCCGCCGCTTGATTGATTTGCTGACCGCTCCTGCTCAACTCTCTGAGAGATACTGGTGGCTGTTCGAGTTAGCTCGCTCGTCGGAGCCGAGCGTAGCCGCATATGGTCATGCCCGGCTGGTAGAACTGCTGGTCGAACAGAAAAGCTATTATGCTGCGATTGATGTATTGGCAGCAATCGAGCAAAAGTTTCCGGCGGTCAATTGCTGGTCGATTGGCGGTTCGATGCTGGCTGCCGCTGGCACATCAACCGGGTCAGAAACAGGTGCCCAGTTCGCACAGCGCATTAAGCAGATGCGCGTCATCGAAGCCCGCTTGCCGGGACCACGTTTCTGGGACTCGAAATCGGTGGTCGCGAAGCGATTTAACCGCAGTGTCGATTCCAGCCAGCTAACGGCTCGGGTGGAAGTGCTCGATTCGGTTGATCCGTTGTTTACCGATTGGTCATTCTCGCTGGCTGATAATGGCAATCTGTTGCAAGGAGCCGATGCCGAAGGGCAGGTCGAATGGCGGGTGGCGACCGAGTTTGGCGACCCCGACTTTGTCATGGGCAATGTGCGACAACTGGGAATGGTCCAATATCACCATCTCAGGCATCGTGGCGGAATTCTTGTCCTGTCGCAGGGGGATCGCTTCAACCTGTATAACGGACTGGTTCCCGGCAGTTCGCCCGAACCAATCGCCAGCTTGTCGGTGTTGTCGGGCAATCGGGGGGGAGATGACGACGTCACCGTTCAAGCGGGGCGATATGTTTATCCGAACGGGCGGCGAATTCCGACAGCTATCGATCGCAGTGGGTCACCTGTCGGGCAGGTCTGCGGAATCACTCGTGACTTGGTCATCTATCAGGAAGACAAATCTCTGCGAGGGGCCAACCTGCTGACGGGGGAACCCGTTTGGAAGGTTCCGGGCATCCCTAAAGCCTCTGAAGTGGCTGTCGATGACGACCTGATTGTAGCCTATGTTTCGACGACCAACGGAGAATACGAAGCGCGGCTGATCTCTCCCACCGATGGGGCCTACCTGGGTAAGCTTCCCAGTCCTCCGCCCGTAGACCGACTGTGGCAGCATGGACGATGGTTGTTGTCGGTGACCCGCATGGAGGGTCGCAGCACATTGGTCTGTATCGATTGGCTGAAGACCGCTCCGGTGTGGCAACTACCACTGGTTGATGAAAGCCGCGTGACGACGGTTGGCCACGATGAAGTGATTGTTGCGCATCCCAGTGGCAATGTGCGGTCGTTCGATTTACTGTCGGGCCGTCAGCGGTGGGAGTCGACGATTCAGCCGGTCCCCGGTATCGCTGCCCTGGCCGCCAAGCGATATGCCGAGGCGTTGGTGCTGATTGTCGGGCAGCCTATTACGAAGCAGGTTCGAATTAACGGCCCCGACTATTTCGCAATGCCGTTTGATGGGGTGGCCTACGGGCTCGATGGGCAAACGGGTGTTGTGCGTTGGACAATGCCGGTTGAGCTATCCACGTTTGATACGTTGCAGTCCAGTCACGTCCCTCTGGTATCGTTTACCGCGAGGGTCATGTCCCCGCCCCAGCTTGTGAATGGCCGTCAAACGTTGCCGGCTTACTTCAACCTGACGATTGTGGATGTCCGCACGGGGGCACTGGTCTATCGTGCCAAGGATACCAGTTTGACCAACAGCACAGGCGTTCGCCTGAATGCCAACGCGAAAGCCGTCGAATTTGGCTTTGGGGGCTGGGTGCTTGAAGTTGAGTATGGAAAAGAAGCTGAGCAGCCTGGCACTAGCGAGCCGCCATCAGATGAGCAGCAACCCGCTACAGACGACGGTGAAGATTCTGAATAAAGTATCATAGGTCGTCGGCGTTGAAAGCCGATCCGCGAGCCAGTTGTGATTGTCCGGAGGCCTTGTGTGGTCAGCGGCGCAGCCAGTGCATCAGAGCGCTTGCGGATCGCGGTCAATGGCAGCGGTGAGTGATCGGCAAAATCAAGCCCGGTGCCTAGAAAAGGTTCCTGACACCTTTTTCTAATCTTTGCGTTTAGGCAAAGCCGCCGCGTACAGCATCGTCACGCTGCCGATCGACATCATCAGGAAGGCGGCCCATTCAGGGGGATCCAGGACGTCTTTCGTCTCTTTTTCGATCGTTTGAGGACTTGTGAGCATCCCGCGAAAGCCCTGTGCCCGATCTTCGTGCGGGCCGGTCATCACAAACTTGTCGATGTTCAGGAATGCAACGCCGCACAGCGCAATAAAGAAGCCGAAGGCAAAAAATGATGCTCGTACCATGGCCGCGACCTTTTGACCAAACGAGATAGGCGCAACCATGCTGCCAGGGACGACGTTCCTTCAGTCTGTTAAATCGGCTGGCCGCACCGCCAACCGCAGAAAAACAGCTTCCCACCTCACTGCAGACCCCACGCCGCCAGGGATTGATTCCCAACGTGCCGGTCGTATCGACTTCAGCGGTTGACTTGGCCGGAGCCGGTTTAGCGAATCACCGAAGCCAGTTCACCAAATCATCAGTCGAGCCACTGGAGTATGCCGGTGGATTCTTCATTCTTTTGAACCTAATCATGTGCCCAACCAAACGGAACCCCGGGATTGACAACCCGGGCTCCGCTACAGTCGCAAGCCGAACAGCGTCCACACGTTCTGGGCAAACGTTGATGGTGCTCAGGATTTGTGATGAGCAGCCCCAGCCTGCAGACCAACAATTCACCCCCCTCCGTAGCAGTTGCTGAGGCGGTTACGTACAGTACGGTTTTCCAGCTGCGGAACTCGATTTGTGAGTCTCTGGCAGTATCAAAAAGTGGATGTAAGCCAACACGCGAAAGGGGTAATGGTGGACGCGCAGCTTGTTATTCTGGCAGGGGATGGAATTGGTCCTGAAGTGGCAGCCGAGGCCCGGAAAGTTCTGGAGCGAATCGCTGCCAAGTTTGGGCATCACTTCCAGTTCAGCGAAGGGCTGATCGGGGGCTGTGCCATCGACGCAACAGGCGAAGCACTTCCCGATAGCACCCTCGATATGTGCCGCGCTGCGCAGGGGATTTTGTTGGGGGCCGTTGGTGGGCCGAAGTGGGATAACCCCAACGCCAAAACCCGGCCCGAGGCGGGGCTTCTCAACATTCGCAAAGAGCTGGGACTGTTTGCGAACCTGCGGCCCATCACAGTCTCGCGGCACCTTGTAAGCGCTGCGCCACTTAAACAAGAAATTGTCGAAGGGGTCGACATCCTCTTTTTCAGAGAACTGACCGGCGGCCTCTACTTCGGGGAGTCGGGCAAAAAGACCGGAGGCCCACATGGGGATGTGGCCTATAACACGATGATTTACAGCGAGCACGAAGTCGAACGCATCGTCCGCATGGCCGGGGCCGCAGCTCGCAATCGTCGCAAGAAAGTCACCTCGGTCGATAAGGCCAACGTCCTGGAGGTTTCTCGGCTATGGCGGCGTGTGACCGAGCGGGTCATGACGAACGAGTTCCCCGATGTGCAGCTTGAGCACGTCCTGATCGACGCGATGGCGATGCATCTTATTTCGCGACCCAAGTCATTTGATGTGGTTGTTACTGAAAATCTCTTTGGTGACATCCTGACCGACGAAGGAAGTATGCTCCCCGGCTCGATGGGGCTTTTGCCGTCCGCTTCATTGGGAACACCAGGTCCAGGCCTGTATGAGCCAATCCACGGCTCTGCTCCTGATATCGCCGGCAAGGGGATCGCCAACCCACTGGCCACCATTCTGGCCTCAGCCATGCTGTTGCGACATTCGTTGTCTCTCGAGACCGAAGCGAAAGCCATCGAAACAGCCGTCGACGCTGTGCTAGCCGCTGGCCATCGCACGAAAGACATTGCAGGAACAGGGCCGCATGTTTCGACCGTTGAAATGGGGCAACTTGTCTTGGAAGCAATCGGCTAACGCGGTGTTGTTCCCTCTTTTCTGGGTACCGCCGGGGCTGCCAATGTCTTCGACGCAGGTCGTTTGCAATCGTTTCATCATCACAAAATGCCGGGGCGAGATTCAGGTTCGCCCCGATTTTCACCCCAATCGTCGAGTCAATGAAGGCTCCTCACCCCTCTCTGCAGGTCCTGATCGCCGAGGCACAACCAATGCCCCAGTTCTTGGGCCAGACCCAGTACCCGCTGTTTGTCTTTGGAACACTTCGGCTTGGCCAAGAGAACCATCACTATTTGGCGGGAAAGTACGACCGGCTGATCACCGGTGCCTTGCTCGACGGCTACGCTCGTGTGGCAGAACTCATGATCGCCCAGCGACCCGCTGGTCAGGTGGTTGGCGAGCTATTCTTCCTGACTCCGGGTCTTTACGACAGCACTCTTGCCAATTGCGATGCGCTGGAAGAACTCCCTCCGGGCCAACTGGTCGGGCATGAATACCAGCGGAAGCTCGTCTCGGTCATCAGCTCAGAGGGTCACTTCACCGCCTGGGCTTATGTGCAACCGAGCGAAACATGAGGAGAGTGCAGTCCTTCACGCAGACTGTATCTTGTCTCTGTGTGCCACTGGCTTTGCCAGTGTCTTAAGATGACCGGTCTCTTGATGCGACAGGACCGTTTACAGGAGCAGCTTGAAACCACGCCTAGCTGATCGCTGCCGACCCACCCCACACCGGTATTCGCTTCTGCAGGAACGCCGTAATTCCTTCTTGTGCATCACCATGCAGGGCATTAGCCGTCATTGTTTCGATGGCAGCTGCGTAGGCTTCCGGTTCGGGCAACTGGCGCTGTTCGTAATAGGCCCGCTTTCCAATCGCTACGACCATTGGGCTGGCAGCAATAATCGATTTCGTCCACTGGGCAATCTGCTCGTCAAGTTTGTCGGCAGTGGTCACCGCGTTGAGTAAGCCCACCTGTAAAGCTCGCTCGGCCGAGATGGGCTGACCGGTCAGCAACATCTCCAGTGCCACCTTCGGGGTGATTCGACGAACAATCGGTACCATGGGCGTCGAACAAAACAGCCCAATCTTCACCCCGGGTGTGGCGAATTGGGCCGTCTCATTTGCAACGGCCAAGTCGCAGGCGGCCACCAACTGGCATCCTGCAGCCGTCGCCAATCCATGCACGCGGGCAATCACAGGTTGTGGCAAGCGTTGCAATTGCAACATAACGGCTGAGCAGGCTTCGAACAGTTCCCGATACTCAGTCTCGGTCCGTCCTGCCATTTCCCCGAGGTCATGCCCTGAGCAAAAAACCGGTCCGCCACTTTGCAGCACAACCACCCGGACCTGGACATCAGCCTCAATCAACTTGAGGATTTGGCCTAGCTCGTCGAGCAAACCCTGAGACAGGGCATTTCGCCGCTCGGGCCGATTGAGGGTCACTCGGGCTACCTGCTGGTCTACCTCGTATAGCACCAGGGGACTCAGCGGCTGACTCATGCAGAACCAGAATGCGAGAGAAGTTTGTGGTGGAAGTGATTGTCTTATAACAACTTAAGAGAAGCGGGTGAAGGGAATCGAACCCTCGCCTGAAGCTTGGGAAGCTGCCGTTCTACCATTGAACTACACCCGCTGGATCGACAGCAGAACCGTAACATCCCCGCTCTCGCCGGTCAAGAATGCCCACTCGAAAGATGCCTTTGAATTGTCGTTCCTGTTCGCGTGTAACCCGTTTGCACGCTTTCGGTTGCATCTTCTCTGGCCATTGCATGGGGTGGCAAAGGTCAATTCCCAAGCCCAGCCGTCGAGGCTACACTCCTGCTACTGCCTGACGCTTTCTTCGGTTCCAATTGTGGCAAGTTGTTGCCCGAATTAGCTGCGTTAGCTGGCCAGCTTCCGGACGACTTCAACTGATGGGGTCGATTCGTTCGTTGGTCGGGGCATTGGAGAGCAGCCGGTTGACTGCCTTCCTTCTTCACATCCCAGATGGGGCCAGCGATGGATCGTTGGAGAATCGTTATTTACGTGGTCGGTGCCTTCTTTGCCGTCCGTTGGTTGATTTTGTTGCTGGCCGCCCATCGGCGACAGTACCTCAATCAATTGCTCGAGAAAGAAGTGAAACGTCGCGAGTTCGAGTACGAACAAGCCAAGGCTGAAGACGAGGCCCGACGAGCCCAGTTCCCCGCACGCGACAAATCGGGCAAGGCAGCCTGACGCCCCACTAAATAGCAAAAGTAAACAACAGTCTGGTTGAAATCGAACCGGTCATCGCAACTACTTAAGGCATCTGCAACGTGACGACGGCTAGCGATCACAACAAGAAACTCTTCATCGAAACCGTTGGCTGCCAGATGAACATCCTGGATAGCGAACTGGTCGTTGCTGCGCTGAAGAATCAGGGCTACGAACTCACGCCCGATGTGGCCGAAGCCGACACCGTTCTGTTTAACACCTGCAGCGTTCGCGAACATGCCGAGCACAAAATCTATAGCGCTCTGGGACGCCTGAAATTCAGTAAGCGCACCCGACCCGATCAGGTGATTGGCGTCCTTGGCTGCATGGCCCAAAAAGATCAGGAGTTGATCTTCAAGAAGGCACCCCATGTCGACTTGGTCGTCGGGACGGGTCAACTTTCTGAAGTCCCCCGCCTCATCGACGAAGCCCGCACCTCTCGTTTGCGCGGGCTGGCCGTCAGCCTCGACCGCAAAGAGGGAACTCGCCTCGAAGTATCAAGCAGCTTTCAAAGCTACGATCCACTGCGCGAACCTCAAATGCGGCCCAGCCCCTATCAGTCCTTCGTGCGCATTATGATTGGCTGCGATAAGTTTTGTACCTATTGCGTTGTCCCGATGACTCGCGGCCCCGAGCAAAGCCGTCCCCCAGTCGACATCCTGCGAGAAACCGAATTGCTCGCGCAACAAGGGGTCAAAGAAGTCACCCTCCTTGGGCAAACCGTCAATAGCTATAAATTTACCCAGGATGGCAAAGTCTGGCGTTTGGCCGACTTACTCGCCGCAATCAGCGAGATTCCCGAAATTCTCCGCATCAAGTTCGTGACTAACTATCCCAAGGACATGACGCGCGAACTTCTCTTGGCTATCCGCTCGCTCCCGAAGGCCGCTCGCTATTTGCACGTCCCTGCTCAGCATGGCTGCAACGACATGCTGGCCAAAATGAAGCGTGGCTACACCATCGAACAGTATCGCGAGATGATGGCCCGCATCACTGAGGTTCTACCCGATGCTGCCGTCTCCAGCGATTTCATCGTTGGCTTTTGTGGCGAAACCGAAGAACAGCATCAGAAGAGTATGGACCTCATCCGCGAGTTCCGCTTCAAGAACAGCTTCATCTTCAAGTACAGCGAACGCCCCGGTACCAAGGCCGCCAGCCTGTTTCCTGACGACATCCCTGATGATGTCAAACGCGCTCGCAATAACGAGATGCTCGAACTGCAAAACCGCATCAGCGAAGAAGACAACGCCCAATTCATCGGCCGCGAAGTCGAAGTCCTGGTCGAAGGCTTTAGTAAAACCGCCCAAAAAACGGGTCACCACGCCGATCATGGGCCGGGCCAACTTACTGGCCGGACCATGTGCGACCGCATTGTCGTCTTCGACGGCAATCCTCGATTGACCGGCACCCTGGCCAACGTGCGCATTAGCGATGTCAGCTCAACCACCCTGTTGGGCCAAATGGTCACCTACGAACAACAAACGACCCCCGGCTCGATTCTCCCGATTCTATCGTAACGGGTTAGTCCTCTAGTTCTTGGGTGGCACTGGCTCCGCCAGTGTCCTGGTTTTAGTTTTATCCCATGGACTCAAACAACCCACTCTTGTTCCCTGTCCCTAATCTATAATCCATCATCATTCATCCGTTATCACTTCCTCTTCCACCATCTGACAAGTCGTCGTTGGTCCCCCCAGCCACGACGGCTTTACAGCTAGTCTTGTGGCTCGCTGGTCTAGTCGGCTGCCTCATCGGCATGATCGACCTCGTCCCCGAATGGGAACCCGAATGGGCGACAGTCCAGTTTGTCTTGTTCATGCTGGCCCCTCTCTTCTGGGCCGGCTGGCGTCGTTTGCCCGAAGCAAAATTGCCCGTCAACAAGTCCCCAGCAAAGCCTTCCCAACCTCCAAACGTCCTTAGCTACATTGCCAACCATCCCCAAGCCTGTTGGATCGCAGGCCTCATTGGATGCTGCTGGTTGGCCATAGCGGTCACCGATATGTGGGCTAGAACGGGGCCGTTAGCTGGCCTTCCTCCCGCCTATCACGACGAGTACAGCTATCGCTTCGAAGCCCGCCTCATCGCTGATGGCCAATGGACGATCCCTTCGCCACCCGTCATGCCCGATCTGTTTAATCAGATGCATGTCTTGAACGAGGGCCGCATGGCTAGTCGCTACTATCCGGGGACTGCGTTCTGGCTCGCTCTATTTGAACGATTAGGCGATATCCATCGTGGCCCGCTCGTTGCTCAAATCCTCATCACTATGCTCGCTTTTGCGATTGGCTTCCAACTTGGTGGTCAGCGATGCGGCTGGATGGCAGGAGGCATGGCAGCCGTCTCCCCTGGACTCGTCATCTTCTGCCAGCTTCTTCTTTCGCATCATCCCACCCTAGTGGGCCTGTCCCTCTTTCTAGTCAGCATCATCCCGCTCATCAAATACTTCAGCGCAATCAAACCTTCAATTGAAACGTCGCCTGCCACCTGGAAGCTCTACACCGTCGCCAGCCTCAGCACCACCGGCCTCGCCTTCGCGATGATCTGCCGCCCCGCCACCGCATTCGCCATCGGTCTCTCGTTTGGTGCCTACCTCGTCTGGAAGCTCATTCGCCCCGGCCTCACGCTTAGTAGCAAAACCAAGCTCATCGCCGCACTCGGCTGGCCCCTCATCGTCGGCTGGATCATCATGCTCGCCTACAACTCCAGCGTCACTGGTAGCATCTGGCAATCTCCGTATCAGCTTTACACCGAGGTCTACACCCCGCGTCACATCTTCGGCTTTGATAACGTCGTTCGCGGCTCTCAGTCCGCTTCACCAAAAATACTGGCCGCCTACGATCGCTGGGCCACCAATCTCACACCAGCCCTCGCTGTTCAAAACGTCTTCACTCGACTTTTAGGTAGCTGGATCTGGTCGTTCGATCCACTGGTCATGCTCATCACTGCCATCGGCTCGTTATGGCTGGCGTATCGCCAACTCATTTGGCGACTGCTTCTTTTAAGCATCGTCGCTCTCCACGCGATTCACTTCCCCTATTGGTACGCCGGCATCATGGGCTGGCACTACGTCTTCGAATCAAGCCTACTCTGGATTCTCCTCTTCAGCGGCTTGGCGACATCGCTCATGAACGCCTGGACCATCACCGGCCGCCCCCTTGCAACGCGGTGGCTGTTGGCTGTCCTCTTCATCGCCGTTATCGCGGCCCATTTGCCTGCTCCACTCGGCGGCGACTCTAAACCTGGTGCTCCAACCGAAGGCCGCTTTGGCCGGGCACTTGCCAGCTTGCGATACCCCATGCTCCAGTTCGCCCAGTTCAAATCCTGGCTGCAAACTGCACCCATTGAGCGTCCCGCGCTCCTCCTCTTTCCATCTGAGCAAGCCAACTTCCAACTCGACTTTGTCGACAACCACCCGCGATCTCTCGCTGCTCCAGAAGCCCCACTCCTGCGCGCACGCTACGACAACACACTCCACACGTTAGAGCAAATCTCGACTAGCTTCCCCAACTATAACATCTACCTCCTCGACCCCCTCACCCCCCGAATCATCAAATCCCTCCCCCGCAAGTTAGCCCCCATATCCAAGTAAGATCTTTTTCTTCGGGTGCCACTGGCTTCTGTTTTCTGTCCTACCCCAACGACAACCCAATCGGCAGCGAGTCCCCCAGCACCGCCCCACCATCAAGAACCTCACTCGTCCCCCCCACCTCAACCAGCCCCACAATCTCGGGCGTCGCAACCGGCCGCAACTTCTCCAGCACCTTCTCGCGCCACGCCGCCGAAATGTCCCGGTACCGGTCATTCACCTTTCTCGCCAACTGCCCCAGCGCCAACTGCACCCCCTTATCGGTCAGTGGCTCCTTCAGCAAATTCTCAATCCAAGGCTGCACCACCGCAGGCGAAACCGCATAGTTCATGGGTGCCAGCACCGGCTGCCTCGCTCCAACCCGACCAACGCTCCATAGAGCCGCGTCCCGCAATGCCCCATCTTCCAACGCCACCACACATTGAACCAACTCCTCACCCAGCTCGCGTTTCAAGCTTTCTGGAAGCTGCTCAAACGCTCCCGCCAAACGCCATTGCTCTGCCACTTCATGTAAGGGAATCGCCAATCCAGAACCGATCCCCTTTTTGCTTCGCGCAGCCTTCAGCGACTGCCGTATCGTCATGAGCAGCGGCTCGATAATCGCCAGTTGCTGCCCACTGGCCAGTCCCCCGGCTATTCGCCTCCATAACACTAACTGCTCGACCCGATTCGCCGGTTGACCAAACATCAACTTCCCTGCCAGCAGTTTGTACGTCTCAATCACTCGCCAATCATCCAGCGCCACCCCAATTCCAGGCCGCAGCGCATACCCCGCTAAATTCAGCCACCTCGCTTCATGCTGGGCCGAGCGGCCTCGACCAGCCGCATACTTCACCAGCACCGTCCAAATCTCTCGCAGCAATGTCGGTGGCCACTGAGTACGATCCAGCCCCACCACCAACCCGAGCTCCTTCATCAGTTTATCCGGCGCAATCGCATCCTCACCCCTGGCATCAAACACGCGGCCAATTACGTCGGCACATCGGTCGATCACCTCTTGTTCCACAACGCCAGCCGACTCACCCCTCGTCACCACCCGCGCCTGATCGGTCCGCGTCGCCGCGCGCACATCAAACAGCAGCTTCCACGTCTTGCTCCCCGAAGCTTGTCTTACTCGCACATCGAGCGTTCCAATTTCACTCAGCCCCGCCTCCAGCCGCACCGGCATCTTGCCATGGGCATCTGTCGTCCCAGCGATCACTGTTCGTAACGGCGGCAAACTTTGCATTGTTTCCGGCGAAATCGGAACGCGCTGCCCCACCACATCGGTCAACCGCGTGCTCGAATAGTACAGCGGAAACTCAACAGGCCTCCCCGCGGTTAACTGATACTCTCGGTCTTCATGCCGGCATTGCTCCCCCGGTTCGGTTCCAGCAGGAACCACCACCACTCCTTCCAGCCCCTCTTCGCCAGCCACCCCCAGGTAATACGTCCTCGCCAGCCCCGCCGAAATTCGGACCCCTTCGCCCCGCCTCACCATCCCGTAATAAGCCGCTCCCAGCGCCACTGCCAAGTCCAGTCGATCGTTCTCCAGCACCTGTGGCTGCCAACCCGTACCCCGTCCAAACCATTGGGCTAAGCATGCAATCACTTGCTGTTTGAGTATCGGTGCAGCAAACACTCCGCCGTTAAACAGCACATGGTCAGGCCGACCATCAGCCCCAATCGCCGGGTTGTCGCTGTTGAAATGGGTCCGGCAAAACAGCGCAAGGTACTTCGTAATGGCCGTATCGGCCGCATACGGCAACCCAAATTCCTGAAACCCCGACTGCTTACTCGCCACTTCGGCGTCATACTCAACGAGCGGAAAGAACCCGTTGACGGCTAGCTTTTCTACCTCGGCTCGCGTCACCGTGACCTGTAAGCTCCCTGCGATTAGCTTCGAACCCATCGCAGGGAGGCTTAGCGTTGTCTCTGTCGGTGCATCAGGTCCCAATAGTGTCTCTTTAACAACTCGCGCTCGCTTCAATAACTGGCTGAACCGTCCCGCGTCTAGCGGACCATTGGGTGACAACCTTGCTTCCAGCTCCTGCGCAATCGCCAGGTCGATGTTGTCCCCACCCAATATCAGGTGGTTCCCGACTGCCACCCGTTGAAACTGCACCAGCCCCGTCGCTGTTTGACCCGCCCGAATGAGCGTAAAGTCGGCCGTCCCGCCCCCCACATCGACTACCAGTACGTTTTGACCCGTAGTGACCAGCGTCTGCCAAGTCTCCGCATGATTGGCCAGCCACGCATAAAACGCCGCCTGCGGCTCTTCAATCAGCCACACCCGCGCCAGCCCCGCCATCTGCGCCGCCCGAATCGTCAGCTCGCGGGCGGTTTCATCAAACGAGGCAGGGAGTGTGAGGACAAAGTCTTGCCTGGCCAGCGGATGCTCCGGGAATGCCTCATCCCATGCAGCCCGGTAATGGGCCAAGTATCTGCTGCTTGCTTCGACGGGACTGATCCGCTCGATCTCGCTTGAACTCTGCCACGGCAAAATCGCTGCCAGCCGATCCACTTCAGGGTGGCACAGCCACGACTTCGCCGAAGCGATCAACCTGTCTGGGTGAACCAGCCCATGATCCCGCGCAAACTGCCCAACGATCTCTTTGGCGGCGCCAGGCTTACCACTCTGCCAGGGAAGGGGGGCCAATAACCCACCAAACTCACCCATCCCTGCGTTAGATCCACCCGCGAGCGGGTACACCGCCGACGGCAGCGTCTCAAGTGCTTCAAGCTGATTCGCACTTGTATGCTGCAGCACCGAAAATGGGCGAGTTCTCCAGGGAACCTCAGCCGTATCGACATAACTTAACGCACAATTGGTGGTCCCCAAATCGAGACCAACCACATACCGCGCCAGCGGCAATCCAGTACTAACCGACAAAATGAAACTCGCGCAATGGTTGAGGGTTGAGAGTTTAGTGTTAAGGGAAGGATAGTAGCCCCTACCGCGTCACCCCGCCATGCTTCACCCTGATACCTATCAGCCTCTTGGGTGCCACTGGCTCCGCCAGTGTCTTCAGCGCTATCGTCCTGTAGTCTTGCGGTCTTATAGTGTACCACTCGCCGCACCATCATTGGCCAACTCTCTTCATCCAATCGCTCTTCACCCTCAACTCTCGTCGGTCCCGGCAGCCACCGTTCCGGCCACCGTGCGGTCAACCAGCATTAAGGGATCGTCAACATAGGCGTACTTGACATTCGGACTGGCAGCAGGTGTTCCCAGCGGATACTCGACCAGTTCCCGCCCCATGCGGTTGGACCGACTGCCATACGACCGGCTGACATACACCGTGGTCGCAGGAGTTGTCCCCCCCACCACTTTGGCCACCCGGCGACCGAGGGCATCGTACTGGTAGGAATGCGTCCCAGCCGTCGTCCCCGGCACATTGGCCGGGACCATCGCTTGGCTCAGCATATTGTCGAAGTCGTAGCTATACCCGAAAAACTAGGCGTTGGCCGTTTAGGTCATTGCTCCGATCGATACTCAAAACTTTTGGGCTACCCCAGCTCTGGCAGCGACGCTATTTTCTCCGGAATTTCTGATGCTGAATGAGGCTCTGTCATGAATAGAGCGTGAAAAGGAATTGGACCACGATCCCAGGACACGCCAAGTGAAGTTGGACGATGCCATTCCTCACAAACTCTTTCCAATTTATCAAGAAGCCACATAATGTCTGACGATGTTTCATTCGCAAGAAGTGATCCGCAGTTTGTAAAGATTAACAGGTATCCGGCAGCGGATATCCAATCGAGGTCATTTAAGCACTCTTCTAATGCTGCAGAATTGTGACCGTAATAATCAGGAAACCTGAGACATCTGCCAAACTCAGCAAAAAGGCTTGAGAGAGTGGTCATGTCTTTCCCATTGAGCCTTGCGAGAAACATTGCATCGGTGCAATTGTACTTCGCCAGTGATTTATCAAGATCAGTAACGCTCATCGCACTTTTGAGAAGCCATGGTTCGGCAGGCTGATAAAGATGATTGATCTTCATGGGCATGGGACCTCTTGAAACTTCTTGTAGTGGTCTTTGGTGTAGTACGCTTTTCCATCGCTGCCAATAACTAGTCGCGCTTTTCCACGATTTACTCCGGGCGTAGAGGGTTCGACATCATATTCTTTGTATCCGATAGGTCTGCCAGACGAATCGTTCTTTGGCAGCACTTACCCTCCTCCCCGGCCATCATTCTCAAATTTACCGCCTCCTTTGTAGCCAGGTGGGGCGGCATTGTTTTTTCGTATTGCCTCAAGAGTTTTGTAGGCTGCGGCTTGCCGCACCATCATTGGCCAACTCTCTTCATCTACCCGCTCAACCCTCAACCCATCACTAATTACTCGTCCACTCTCCCAACTCAATCTCAATCGTAAACCGCTCTCCAAACCTCACCACATCAGCTTCAATCTTGTCCCCCGGCTGATGCTTTTCCAGCACCTCCAATAGCTCCTTGAAGCTCTGCACGTCTTTGCCATCAAGCTTGGTCACCGTATCACCGGGCCGCAGCCCCGCCTTCGCGGCCGCACCATCGGGCGTCACCTGTTCTACCCGAACCCCCGCATCGTTCGCTGGTTGAGCCGATAGCCCTAAGAACGCCGCCCCTCGCTTATCGATCTTCAGGTTGGGGATCGCCTGCACTAAATCAATCCAGGCCTGTGGCGAGACCTTGGCCGCATCTTCGTAGAAGAGAATGTTCAGCTCAGGGATTCGCTTCAGATACCGAAGCCCTTCATCGCCACCAGTCCACCTTCGGCCAATCATAATCTGCTGGATAGGCCGCTCTGCTCCATCCTGATCGATCACTCCAAACGCGTTCCGATTGGCGTACCGAATCACGGCACCCAGATCCTTCAGGCTGACAATCGCCCGCTCTCTCCGCCGCATGCGAAACTCTTCCAGCACAAACGCCGAACGAGACGCTGCCAAACCTTGTCCCTCTTCGACGAGTTGCTGCAGTCCATCATCGATGGCATCAAAGTCGCCTCCCACCGTGGTAGAGTACAGCCTGCGCAGCACCCGCACCGCCCGAGCTGCCCCTTCCAGATCCTTGCCATTGGCCACCGCCAAAAGCTCATTCAGCGGGATGGGACGCCATTCCGCCAGGGCCGTCTCTGCCTCTTCCCGCAACTGGTACTCATCATCCGAAAGTTGTAAGAGGAGTCCCCTTAGCTCTTGTAGCCGCGCCTCCCCAGCGCCGACCCATTGGCCAGTCCCGGCGAACAGCAATACCCCTGCCAGCAGCGAGACCATCCCTGCAGACGGCATTGCGACCACCCATCCAACCAGCACCCTCGTCATTGGATTCATCACAAAACCACCTCCCGAGCCAACTGCGTCCAAGTCTGTAGCCCGAAGCGTCAGCGAGGGACCTTATCCCCACAAGCGTTCTTAGCACCGGGTGGCACTGACGGTCGCATTGGGCCGCCAGTGTCCTGATATTTATCCAGCCAAACTCGCTCGCGTTGGACCAGTGCGGATTGCCGCACCGGTCCAATGCAGAATTCTCAATAAAGCCAACTTCCCGCACGCTAGCACCACGTACCGGGTGCCACTGCTGGCTTTTCCAGCAGTGCAATCTTGCGAGTTACTCTCGATTACTCCAGTCTGAGGCCACCACCAGTCTCTTGCTGTTTCTTCAACCAAGCCGGCAAATAAGCAGTCTTCAAATCGCAGCCGAGCCGACCTCGCCAGTGGCAGGGTTCTTTTCATAAGAACTTGAATCGCCATAGATTCAGCCAGTGTGGCCCAACCTCGAACGTCGAACTGGTCGTGCTCCTCTCTCAATCGAAACATTGAACTGACTTTGAAGACTTCCTCTCAGTCGGCTGGCTCTACTCGAAGTGAAGTTTGCCCTCCATTGCCACTTTCTATGCTCATCACTTCGTTCCGCCAGGCAACACCCCTTCTTCGCCCGGCTTCAGAAGCCTTGTCCCGGTCCCTTCAATTGGCTCACCACCGGGCGCGCTACCAGTGGTGACTGGATCAGTTGGCCCGCTTTGGAGCGAAGGGTTCGGGTGCTCAGGCTGCGGGACAGTGGCTGATCCCGTTGCATCTTCCACCACCATCGAGTGACTACCAGAAGCTGATTCACCATGACCAGCAGCGGCATGCGGCCTGCTCTCCAAGCTCTTCCCAGCCGGTGCCGGCATCGAGGCCCGCCGAGTCTCAATGATCTTCCCATACATCGGACTTTTGTACTGCGACGGAGCCACGTCATAAACCGACGTTGGCGGCAGGCGGTCAAGCAGCGCCTCAGCACATTGCAACGAATTCCATAAGTCAACGGTCGCCCGTTCAGACGGCTTGAACCGAGAGAGGGCTGCGGGAAGCATATAGTCACGGCTCGCGTACAGCACTGCCCGGGCCGACTCATCATGCCCACCCGAATAGGGTTCAACTTGATGGGCAATCTCTTCCGAACGTACTCGCAGCTTTCGCAGATAGTTCTCCCACTGCGATTCAGTGGTCACACCCTCTGTTAACTCCTGCCCTTCCAGCACAATCGCGACCGTTTCTTCGTACAGCCTTTCAACGACTCGCGGCCGGGGCCAAATCAAGTACAACACCCCAATTAACAGCACGATCGCTGTTCGCACGAACCAATGCCGCTTGCGGTAAAGTCGTTCCGAAATTGGAATTGTTGCGATCGCCCGCAAAGCCTGAGAACGGTTCGAAAACCGTTCCCACATGTTATCGATTTTCATGATTCGCGTGATCTCGACCATATCGTTCGAGGCACTGCAAATCGCGACCCGGCCCCCTTGTTGTTGGGTCGCCTGCGTCAGCGCTATCAGCTCACCCAGCATGACCGAACCAAAGTAGTTTGTTCTACTCAGGTCCAAAATCAGGTGTTGAATCCCCGGCTGCGCCAAAAAGTCCCGCAGAATAGCGACCTCACCGGAGATCGCAGCCGCTGCGAACCCGGGCGAATCGCCCGCCGGGCTGATCACGGCCGTGTTGCCAAAAATCTCGACTGGAAAAACCAGATTCTTAGACAAATTTTCGAAGCGGCCCATATCCGAATACACCTCCAGAGCTGGAGAAGGTTCGCCAGAAACGGCAGCGTGGCAATTCAGCGAAGGCGGGGGAATTGGCTACTTCCAAAGATAAAGCCCCCTTCCACCCCCGAGCTTAACACAAACCCTCCGCAAAAACTTCCCTGGCTCCGATTCTATAGGCTGGCTCAAGCTGCTCTGTCGATGGCTTCAGATTCTCATGCGCTCCCCGACTTAAGCCGGGCGAATCTCTGGTCATTCGTCCCGACTAACCACAGCACTCCTCCACAGGCCAGCACCCCCGCACCAACCAGAATGGGCCAGGGCAAATGCTCTCCGTGGATTTGGCCAAACGAGGTCCCCAGAATCTGCTTCTCGAAATGGGCGAGCAGCAGTACGCTCGAATTGTGGAGCACGTGCATCACGATCCCTGGGATCACGCTTCCGCTTCTTGCTCGCAGAGTCCCTAGCACTAATCCCAATCCGGTCGATGGCAGGAACCGCTCCCAAAACAGCGAACCCCGCACCAGCACATGAAACGCCCCAAACAGGACAGCCGTCGCCACAATCGTCGGGACTGGTCCCCACCGCCGATTCGCTTTTTCGAGAGGTGCGACTTCCCCCAAGCCAGTTGGTGTATCCCCTCTGAAGGCCGTAAACAAATAGCCCCGAAAGTACAGCTCTTCGCAGATCGCCGGGACTACCGCCAACGCCAGCAGCTTCACCCACAAGCTGGTCTCCTGCAGTTGCAGCTTAAAGCTTCCGAACATCTTGATCAGAGCCTCAACCCTTTCCGCAGGCAGGGTGAACTGTTCCAGCTCAAACGCGAAAGGCCACAACGAAACCCCAAACAAAATAGCGGCGACAAGTCCCGAGACAACCGGCCAATGCATGGCGAGGCTTGCTCCCACTTGTGCCCGCTCCAGCCAGATTCCCACCAGCGGCACACCAACAAATAGCCCCACTGTGATGATCGACGACAGGGTCAGCCGAGCTTCCATCGACGCGGTTTCCCAGCGGCCTGCCAAACCACTGAGCACTACAAAGGTCGGAAGCAGTAGCGCGAGCGAAATCCAACCGGCCACCAGTCGGGGACCAGGCTGCGGGTTGCTCCGTCGCAACTGTCCCAGTCCAGACCCTTCTCCCGTCCCGGTCAAAATCGCATCGGTTCCAAAAATCCTGGAAGCGAGCGACAGCGACCCCAATGTGTAAACAACCGAAGTCCCCAAGGCCACCACAATCGCAGGGAGGGACCACTCTCCGGCAAACACATCCCGCGTTAGAAGGACCAGATTCAATAGAGGGACAACCAGCCAGACCCCTTCTAGTTTAAAGCCTGGCATTAGGCTGGCGATCCCGGGGGTCAGGGCCACCAGCATCACCGGAATCAGATAAGCTTGCGCTTCCTTGAAGCTGCGCGCGAAGCTGGTGACCGCCAGCAAGACCGAAGCGAAGAAGCTGGCAAAAATTGTCTGCATCACCAGCATGAGCAGCATGACCGACAGAGTTATGCCTTGTTCACCAAACAAGGCCCGGTCTGCCCCGGTGGCCAGCACCGTGACAAACATGGCCAGCAAATTAACTGCACCTGTGAGGACCGATACCGCTACGACAGCGATGTACTTGGCCAGCAGAATTCCCAACCGGGGGAGGGGGGCTGCTACCAGCGTTTCCAGCGTTCCTCGCTCGCGTTCTCCTGCAGTCAGATCGATGGCCGGATAGACGGCCCCAGTCACGGTCATCAGAATCAGCATCATTGGCACAAGGGCCGACAATGAATAGGCCGCGCGCTGCGCCTCTCCGACAGTCACGACCTGCTGTTCCGCTGGTAGCTCAGCTGGTGGGTTTTGCTGGCTGGCTAGCCGACGCCCGAATTCTTCGTTCATCAGCCGAAACCGTTCATCGACCCAGAAGTAGGCATCCTGACTGAGGCCCGAATTCTGATGATAAACAAGCTGAAAAACCTGCTTGGTTGCTCCGGTGGCTGTGGTGACGGTGCTTCTGCGACAGCCCAGTTCAACCAACTGAGAAGTGACCAGCTCTTCGAGTGTATCGCCATGTCCTTGCAGTTCCGCCGGTAATGTCTGGAGCGAGTAGAACTCGAGCAGAGGCTCGGTTTGTTCTACATCTGGCAGAGATTCCTGTTGGCCAACTTCCTTGTTGTTCTCAGGTCGAAGTGCATCGGCGGCCTGTTTAGTGGCGAGAAGTCCTTTCTTGCTGGCGATCAAGGCCTGACTGTTATTGAGGACCGATTGCAATGAACCGAGTGCGACCTCATCTTCACAGACAATTCGATACTCGGGATTCACGCCGATCGGGGCTTCGGCAATTACCAGCTTTTGCAGAACTGATCCGAGCAGGGGATAGGTCAACAGCGGCATCAAAATCAGCGTGACCATCGTCCGCCGATCGCGCAGCGTCTCCCGCAACTCCTTCTGGGCCAGTCGCCACCAGCGACCCAAGTTGCTGAGTGGGCGTGCTCCTCTTTTCCCTGCGGGGATGCTCCCCGCGCTCTCTGAATCGACTCGCCCAAATATGCTCATCCCGTATCCCTATTGTGATGCGGCTTACCGCGTTTTGATTGCTACCCTGTAGGCCATTCAGTTCATCAGGCTTCGACCTTCATCAAGCTTCGTCCCAGCAATTGCGAGAACATTTCGACCAGTGATTGGCAGCCCGTTTTTTGGCGTAGTTCGGGCATTGTTCCGAGATACTTCAGTTCTCCCAGGTGCAGGAGGCCAAACCGATCGGCGAACCGTTCGGCCTCATCGAGCCGGTGGGTACTGATGATGACCGCCTTGCCGCTTCGTTTCAGTTCACCCAAGTACTCGAAAATGACTTGTGTCCCGACCACATCGAGGCCTCTGGTTGGCTCGTCAAGCAGCATCAGTGGTGGATCGTGAATGAGTGCCCGGGCCAGGCTGACCCGTTGTTTTTGACCCGTCGATAAGTTCCCGCAGCGTCGATCAATGAATCGACCAAAATCGAGCAGTTTGGCCAGGACCTCAATGCGACCGGCAGCCACATCCGGGGGGACGCCATATACATCTGCGAAGAACGACAGGGTCTCGCGGGGGGAGAGCCACTGATAAAGCCCGGTACTGGCCGAGACGAGTCCGATACGGCGTTTGACTTCTTCCGGATCGCGGCTGACCGACCAGCCATCAACGACAATCTCGCCGCTGGTTGGTTCAAGGAGTCCCAGCAACATTCTGAGGGTGGTCGTTTTGCCTGCGCCGTTTGGTCCCAGTAGCGCAAAGACTTCACCCGCAGCGACCGAGAACGAGACCCGATTCACCGCGATAACGTCCTCCCCTTTGGCAGGGAACCGCTTCACCACTTCATTGACGCTGATCACAATCACCCCACTCTGTTTGCTGGCTGGCTTGGCTCGGCTGCATATTAATGGTTTCGAACTGAGGTTTCCGACGTTACCCTACCGCGTTGGCCCTTCGTTTCCCAACCTGGGCCAATTCTCTTACACTCGGGCTGAGGCAGGGTCATTGTGATTCCTTTTGGCCTCATTTCTCATTAAGCGTTCATCATTATCCATGCAACTGTCCTTTGTGATCCCTGTCTTCAACGAGGCGGAAAGCTTGCGACCTCTGTACGAGCAGATCGTCCAGGCCGCTGGTGAAAACGGGGTCGAATTCGAGGTGATTCTGGTTGATGACGGGAGTCGTGATGGCTCGTGGCCAGTCATTCAAGAGTTGGCCAGATGCGATCATCGGGTGAGCGGGATTCGATTTCGCCGCAACTTTGGTAAAGCGGCAGCGATTATGGCGGGCTTTGGTGCGGCGTCGGGCGAAAGGTTGTTGCTGCTGGATGCCGACCTGCAGGACGACCCCGATGGCCTTCCCAGGTTTCTTGGCAAACTCGAAGCAGGGTTCGATGTGGTCAATGGCTGGAAGGAACGCCGCCTTGATCCGTGGCATAAGGTTTATCCCAGTCGGGTGTTTAATTGGATGGTCAGCCGGCTCAGTGGGCTGAAGCTGCATGACCATAACTGCGGGATGAAGTTGTTGACTCGTGAGGTGGCTCACGAACTCAAGCTTTACGGGGAGTTGCACCGGTTTATTCCGGTCTTGGCCCATGCACGCGGGTTTCGGGTGACGGAAGTGTCGATCGAGCACCGGGCGCGGCAGTTTGGTCATTCGAAGTATGGAGTAAAGCGTTTTGCCCGGGGCTTTCTCGATTTGCTGACCGTCACATTTCTGACTGGCTATGGTCAGCGACCTTTGCATCTGCTGGGAGGGGTGGGATTAGTGCTGTTGGGGATTGGGTCTGTTGGCCTTTCTTATCTGGCTGGGACCTGGATCGCGACGAATGTGATTGGTCTGTGGCCGGCGCAGCCGATTGGTTCGCGGCCGCTGCTGGCTTACTCGGTCGCTCTGACGCTACTTGGTGCTCAGGCGCTTTCTTTAGGCTTGTTGGCGGAGCTGATCGTCCACAACACCGCGCGAGATGGGGATGCTTTCAGCATCGCCGAGAGGTGTCAGGGGGATTGATTTCGGGGGGTGGCGATTGGGTCTGGTTGTGGACTGCATGGTTGGTCTCCTGAGGCAGAACTACAGATGAATGGGGGAAGAGACTCAGAAACCTCCTCCTCGGCGCAAGGAAAGTCGGCAACGCACCGCTCCTCACCCTATCTGGAGGGGTTGCGCGAAGTTTTGATTTTCGATCAACAAAGTTTGGGTGAATTGAGTAGGACAGGCTGGCTGAAATTGGCTTCAGAAGTGGGATTGGTCAGGGAAGAGGGGTTTTCGAGGTGGCTGGCTTTTCGCCCGAGTTGTTGATGGGTTGGACGTTGTTTCACATAACGCCGATCAGTTCAGAGTCTTGCAGGAAAACGGCCAATGACGCCCTGCTTTTGTTTATCAATGGATGATCACCCGAAGACGAAGCACTTGATTGTGGGCTGAGTGATCTAAGAGAGGGGATGGTGCGGCATCTTGCTGCTACGCAGTCCGGCCACGAGATGGCCGGGCCTCCCAGGATTGCCAATTGCAATGAATCATCAAGGTTAAAGGCCAAGCCGAGCCGACGATTTGCATCGTCGGCTCGGCTGGAAGTTGAAGACTGATTCTTCGAAATGGTTGATTGACCGCGCAGACGCGAAGGACGCGAAGTGAAGAGTCTTTGATCTGGCCGTTTGGGGCTTGGAGGTAGCACTTCGTGTTTCTTGGGTCAGTTGGTAGCGGGCGAGTGAGAAATCGTTTAGGAGACCGTTGCGGCGAGGGGTTCGACGACGCGGTCGTTGTCGAGGGAGTCGGCGGCGATCCAGCCGGACATCATGACCATTGGCATTCCCGGGCCGGGGTGGGCGCTTCCACCAGCCAGGTACAACCCGCGGACCCCCTTGTAGCGGTTTGCGGGCTTAAAGGCTCCTAAGAACTTACCGTGACTGGCGAGGCCGTAGATGGCTCCCTTTAGGACATGGTAACGCCGCTGAATGTCTTCTGGGGTGAGGGAGGCTTCGCAGACAATGCGGTCTTCGATGTCGGTCAGTCCGGCGGTGCGCTTGAGCTTGTCGAGAATGACTTGCCGATAGGCGGGGAACATCTTTGACCAGTCGTGGTCATTACGCAGATAAGGTGTGTGA
>JAIXVG010000433.1 GCA_027483145.1 Planctomyces sp. | reverse complement strand
TAACGCGCCGTCGCGGACAGCCTCTGTGACGTTTTCGACGGCGGCTTCGATAAAGTCGGCTTGCTTGAAAATGCGGCGTTCAATGATGACATCCGGCGGCAACTCTTTTTGCAGTGAGTTGAGAACCGCGTCAATTTTCCGGTCAAGCACGAGCGTATCCGCATTCGGCTGCTTTTGTACGGTCATCATGACGGCTGGGCCGCCGCTAAGTTTGGTCGTTGTGTGGTCTCCTGCGGCCACGCCTGTCGCTGCATGATTGTGTGGCTGCGATTCCCGCACGGCGACATTCACGTCGGGTTCGAGCTTCACCCAAACGCTTCCGTCGCCCCGTTTGATCGGCCCTCCGAAACGGACTTCGGCGACATCCTTGATTCGCACCGGCATCGGGTCACGCCACAAAACGGGCGTGTTCTCAATCTCTTCGAGCGTGAGGCTTTGACCGTTGATGCGTAGCAGTGACTCTTTCGGCGACCTCACAATGATGCCGCCTCCCGCAATGACGTTTGTCTTCTTCGCAGCGGTAACGAGTTGATCTAGCGTGACATTCTGAGCGGCCAACCGCGCGGGAGACGTGATGATTTGATATTGCTTGAAAATGCCACCCATGACCGTGACCTGCGAGACGCCTTCGACCGCCAATAACCGGTTGCGAAGGGTGAATTCGCCGAGCGTGCGTAGCTCCATGCCTTTCGCAGCGAGTTCTTCGGGAGTCTTCATGTCTGCTGTCGAGCGCAGGCCGAGCAGCATGATCTCACCCATGATCGACGAAATTGGGGCCATTACCGGATTGGCGTCCTTCGGCAACCGTTCTCGGGCGAGTTGCAGCTTTTCAGAGACAATTTGACGGTCACGGAAGATGTCCGTGCCCCATTCAAACTCAACCCAAACAATCGACAAGCCAATTCCCGATGCCGACCGCACGCGCTGCACACCGGTCGCGCCGTTGAGCAAAAATTCAATGGGTCGCGTGACAAGAACTTCGACTTCTTCAGGAGCGAGGCCACGAGCCTCCGTCATGATCGCGACCGTGGGCCGATTGAGATCGGGAAACACATCGACCGGCATCTCGCGCAGTTGAATCGCTCCGTAGACCATGACGACGAGTGCCCCGATCGCTACCAGGGCGCGATTCTTCAGCGAAAAAGAAATGATCCAGTTCAACATGAAACGATCCTCGTTTTACTGTCGCACGAGTGCCGCGCCGGTCGATGCTTGCCAAAAGTATTCAAAGTGCGATCCTCCGCAGACGTAGGGCGTTAGTCACTACGGACAGAGAACTCAAACTCATAGCCACGCTTGCCCAAACGGGCGAGATCAGGAGGCCGAAGATCGGGTACAGCAAACCCGCTGCGACGGGCACGCTTGCGATGTTATAGATGAATGCCAATATGAGATTCTGTCGTATGTTCTTCATCGTGGCCCGACTGAGGCGGCGAGCACGGGCTATGGAACGAAGGTCGCCTTGCACCAGCGTGATGCCAGCACTTTCCATCGCCACGTCAGTCCCCGTGCCCATCGCAATACCGATGTCAGCTTGAGCGAGCGCTGGGGCGTCATTGATACCGTCACCAGCCATCGCCACGATACGTCCTTCTGCTTGCAACCGTTTCACGGCGTCGAGCTTTTGATGTGGCAGCATCTCGGACATCACCTCGTCGATCCCTAGAAAATTCGCTACTGCCTCAGCCGTGCGACGGCTGTCGCCAGTCAGCATGATGATTTTCAGCCCCTCTTGGTGCAGCAAGCGGATTGCGTCGGGTGTTGTTGCCTTGATTCGATCCGCCACGCCAATGAGTCCGGCAAAATGCCCATCGCTCGCGAGACACATCACGGTCTGGCCCTCCCTGCGGAGTTCCTCTAGCCTCAGGGAGACATCGGTGAGATTGACCCCATGATCGGTCATCAAACCAGTATTGCCCAGCGCGACCTGTTTCCCTTCGAGGACACCCGTCACACCCTTTCCCGTGACGGATTGAAAACTTTGGACCGGAGTGAGTTTGAGCTTTTGTTCGTTGGCGCCAGTCATGACGGCATTGGCCAGCGGATGTTCGCTCCCTTGCTCCATTGATGCCGCCAGTTGAAGTACATCACTGCTCGTGAAGCCGATTGCCGGTTCAACACTTGCAAGTCGAGGCTTTCCCTCGGTGAGTGTGCCAGTCTTGTCGATAACGAGCGTGTCTGCGCGTTGGAGGATTTCGAGTGCCTCGGCGTTCTTGATGAGTATGCCACATTCCGCCCCCCGTCCGACGCCGACCATGATCGACATTGGGGTCGCCAATCCCAATGCACAGGGACAGGCAACGATCACCACGGCAACGGCATTGACCAGCGCGTGTGCCAGCCTCGGTTCGCTGCCCCAAATGCTCCAGATGATGAACGTCAGGATGCTTACCAGCAGGACGGCGGGAACGAAGTAGCGTGACACCTGATCCACCAGACGCTCAATCGGCGCGCGGCTACGCTGGGCTACGCCGACCATACGCACGATCTGCGCCAGCAAGGTGTCCGATCCGACTTTTTCGACTCGGAATAAAAGACTGCCCGTGCTGTTGATGGTGGCGGCGACGACTTTGTCTCCCGGCTGTTTCTCAACTGGTAACGGCTCACCGGAGATCATCGACTCGTCAACTGCACTGTGCCCTTCGACCACAACGCCGTCAGCAGGCATCTTTTCGCCAGGGCGAACTCGGAGCAAATCGTCAGGATGAATCTCTGCCAATGAGATGTCCATTTCAAGACCATCCGTTCTGACACGGCGAGCACGTTTTGGAGCGAGACCGAGCAATTGCTTAATCGCTCCGCTGGTCTGACTTCGAGCCTTCAGTTCCATGACCTGCCCCAACAGAATCAATACTGTGACGACGACGGCGGTGTCGAAATAGGGCATCACGGTGCCATTGGGCTGACGGAAGCCAGACGGGAACAGCGATGTCGCGAATGTGGCCGCAGTGCTGTAAAAATACGCTGACCCAACCCCGAGCGCAATCAACGTAAACATGTTTGGGCTCATGTGGCGGACGGACAGCCAGGCCCGCTCAAAGAACGGCCAACCACACCAGAAGACGATTGGAGTAGCCAAAATGAACTGGCCCCAAATCAATATTGCTGCCCAATGGTGTAGCGGGTTGTTAGGCAGCATGTCCGCCATGGCAACGACAAAAATGGGCAACCCTAAGAGCAAACCCACCCAAAAACGGCGGGTCATGTCGATCTCATCGTGATTCGGCCCGTCATCGAGTACGACTGTTCGCCTCTCCAAAGCCATGCCGCATTTGGGACACGCACCGGGATGATTGCTAGCGACCTCTGGATGCATCGGACAGGTGTATTGATTCGATCCATCCGCCTTGCCCAAGGCAGGTGCTGAAGTGATAACATCGCTCGTGTAGCGCGCCGGATCAGCAATGAACTTCTTGTGGCAATGCGTACTACAGAAGTAAATCGTCTGCCCGACATGGACGTGTGAAGCTGCCGCGTGAGCGGAACTTATGGTCATGCCACATACGGGGTCAATCTCGGACCTTGCCGACACATCATTGTCGGGATTATGAACGTGATTGGAGTACATACTGTTTATCCCCGTGCCTCAAGCAAGCGCTAGGTCAGTCACATAATTCAACAAACCTCACCTCACGGCTGCGTAAGCGGTCTGGATTTGTGAGACGCCACTCGTGGCGATCATTTCACCTTGATTAAGGCCGCTAGTGATTTCGACAAACCTATCGTCAGCCCGTCCCAGTTCGACGCGCCTCCTGTCGAACGTGCCATCGCGTTGTTGAACAAAAACAAACTTCCGCAGGCCATCGCGAACTAACGCATTCAACGGTATCGCGAGCGAAGGTGAGGGACGGTCCAGAGTGACCGTCACTCGCGCCGCCATGTTATGTTGCAGCGGAATGGACGGCGGTTGTTGGATTTCGATCCAAGCGGCTTGTGTGCGACTGTCGGCACCCAGGATGGGGCCTAGTCGTGTCACGACTCCGGGCATTTCCAAGTCCGGCTCCGCGACAAGCCGGATTCGTACAGTTTGCCCGATTTGGACGAGCGATGAATCACGTTCCCCAACGAACGCCTGTACCCACACTTGAGAGATGTCATGAATCTCGAATAGCGACTCGTCGGCCCTGACGACTTGGCCCAGAACTCGGTCGAAATCCACCACCGCGCCGTCGATTGGCGCTCGCACAGGCAAGGTATCGACTACACGTTTCGTTTTGAGAACTCCATCAACTTGCGCAATGGTCAGTCCCAACGTGAGTAGTTTCTGTCGCAAATTCGCCGACTTGGTTTCCACGCTCCGCACGCGACCTTCCGTCTCCAGCACCGCGCGTCGTGGCACGATCTCCCCGACCTTGCGCAACCGAGCAAGAGTTCCGCGCCACAACTCGCCGTCGAGATGGCTGCGAAGCAGTTCCAATTGAACATCTTGTAACTCAAGGCTGGCAATCTCTGCGAGTACCTCGCCCGACTTGACCGTCTGGCCGCGATCTACTCGGATGTCAACGAGCTTGCCGCTCAACTGCGCTGACGCAGTTGTGCGGCGTTGCGGCGGCACGTCCAATGCACCGTCGAACGACAAAATGCGATCTACGACTCGCGAAGTCGCCGGCTCGACTTTGAGGCCAATCGTTCGCGCTGTTTCCTGGCCGATCCGCAATACTCCGATAAAGAAAAGGCTCG
>JAIXVG010000099.1 GCA_027483145.1 Planctomyces sp. | reverse complement strand
CGGCGAGGCGACCGATCAAGACGACGGGGATATCAAGAGGAGGAAGTCCCCTGGCATCTGAAGCGGGGAGTGTGTCGTAAACGACACGATGAGTGGAAATAGCATAGTAGCCGACCACGATCGGGTCGTGTGGGCGGCTGGCGACGAACGTGCGAGAGAGGTCACGGCGGTCGAACTGGCCAGCTCGATCTTTGAGCCAGTCGTTGAGCATTGGCTGGCCGCAATCGAAGGGAGAGCGATCGTGGTGTTTGTCCAGGCGACAGATAGACCAGGTCGACATTAGCCGACCTGCTTTTTGTATCGCTTTGCAGCCTTTACGAGAGCATCATTAGGCTTACTTGATTCGTCGTCGAGCATCGCAACGAAGCGTTTCCGGTCCTGCTCACTGAGCCGGGTCATCTGCTGTTCGTGAAGAATTTTGCGGGCAGTGTGAACGAGGGTCGAAATGGCGAAATCGCTGACGGATTGACCCATTTCAGCGGCGGCATCCTCAATTGTCTTTTTGAGATTGCTACTGAGTCGGAAATTGATCCGGGCTTCGTCGGATGTCGCCATGAGCAGGACCTCTGAGTGCGGTGTGGCAAATTGCCACTTGATCGTACGTCACTTTGCCACATGAGACAAGCGGTTTTTCGAGTTACGTTGTTGGGCGAGTGGATGGCGTGAAATGATTGATCTGAGACGAAGTCGGATTGTTTGGTTGTTTTGGATTGGTGATGAAGGCTGGATGTCAGTCGCGAGGTTTCCTCATCGATTGCATTAGCCCACACTATTCGTTGAAGCTGAAACGATTCAGTTAAGTTTCTGCCTTAATGGCTAACAGGACGTTGTGGCCAAAGAAAGAGTGTATTGGAGAGCAAAACCAAACGAACGTCGAGGAAACCGAACGCTAGCGCGTTGCGGCTGATTGATGCTTTGCTGGTGAATAATCCGGGTTAGGGATATCGCGGTCGTGGCCCAGCGGGATCGATTGAGTCTTCAAGCACATTTGATTTGAAGAACCCGACGATTGGCATCGTCGGCTCGATGTTGGGTTTTGCTCGGGGTTGGCTTGGGTGTGAGAGCGAGTTGAGGGTTAGAGGATGGCGAGGGGGTTGCGGCGTTCTTCGAGGGTGCCGCGGGTGACGCCGACGCGGTTGGCGGCCTGCAGGGCGTTCCAGACGTGCGATCCGGTCGTTTTACCGTCGAGCAAATCTCGGTATAGGGCCAGGGTTTGGCGAATTTGGGAGGGGGACTCGTCAAGGAATTCAACACGTAATCGGCCGACCTGCTGTTGTTTGAGAAGCGAGACAATTTCGGCACTGCTTTGGGGCTGGGCGTTAAAGAGGGTGTTGCGGCAGCCGACGTCGGCGGTGAGTAAGTGTTCCTGTCCAACGCGATCGCGAAGTTTGACGACGTGGACATCGCAGGGCCGACCGCAATTGGTTTTGTTGGTGCCAGGGGAAAGAACGGCACAGAAGACACAATGCTCCATATGGAACATGGGCATATGCTGGTGGATCACCACTTCCAGCAGGTGAGGTGGGACCTGTTGAACCAGAGCGAGGAGTTGATCGCGATTGAGATCGAACGAAGGGGTGATCAGGTGGGCGCCGCGCTGCCACAGCCAATCGGCCGAGAACTCGTTGGCGACGTTCAGCGAGAAATCGGCCACGATAAGAGGTGATTGGCCTGTGCTTGCGGCTTCGCTAACAAAGAAGTCGAGAGCGGCGAGGTTGCGGACGAGATAGCCTGCAGCCTGATGTTTGGCCATCGCGCGAAAGAGGCCCATTTCGCCCGGCTTTTGGATGCGCGGTGTAGCGAGCAGGATTGATTTGCCGGCTGCGCGGCCCAGCTCGGCTGCGGTGCGGTACTGGCGAATATCGGCGAAATCGCACGCGATCTGGCTGACTTCTTCTGTTAGCAGAGCTTCAAGCTGAGGAAGTGTGCGACAGAGGGAGACGAGCTGGGTGGTGTTTGCCTGGAGGGCTGAATAACGGGCCTGTAGTTGAGAGCGTAAGCGGGGCAATACCGCTTCAGCAGCGATGGTGCCGGTGGGGCCAGTCGTTAGCCGAGCATCGAGGGCGGCGATCAGGTCGCGGCGCAGAGCAGACAACCTGCTAAGGGGGACCATTGGGTCTCCAGCAACTTCGGCAGTGATGCTATTTGGGCGATAAACGCTGGCACCGAAGCGGTCGAGCTCGGCTTGAAGCCAGGGGACGGTTGCCGGTCGATTGCGGGCGGGTTCGAGACTGGCCTGATCGGTGACGGTGACGATTTGAGTTGTGGGTTGAGACAGTGTGGCAGAGAGCTGGAGAGGCTGGCCGGTGCGGGCGATGACGGTGACATCGATGGGGACGCGGCGAATGGGGTCGGCCGATTGGAAGGTTTCGCGCAGGCGCTGAGTTAAGCGAGGGTCATCAGTCTTCCAGACTTTGAGGCCGGGATAGATGTGCTCGTGGTTAAGGGAGTTGTGAGCGAAGGCGAGTTCGACGACCTGACCGGGCTGGCCTGCGTCGATTGGGTTGCCAAAGATGCTGACTTCGAAGACGCGGCCTCCCTGCTCGGGGGGGATGGAGCCTGCAACCGGGGGTTCAGCCCCTTCGCGGAAGCCTTCGAAGACGATCCCGTCGCCGCGAGAGAGGGGGGCTGCCAAGCGAACCAAGACGAGCGAGCCAGTGGATTTGACGACGTCTCCCAGAAAGGCGCCGCGCTTGGTTGAGCTGTCGCCGGGGACTAAGCGTTTATGGTTGTTGCCTTCTAACCAGCCAGGGGCGAGGCCGCGAGAAAAGGAGAGTTGAAGTTCGTAGAGTTGCTGGGGGGCTAGTTGGACGGGTTGGCCTGCGAGTGCTTGATCGATGGCGAGGCGATACTGGCGTGTGGTGTTGGCGACATACTCGGCCGACTTAAGGCGGCCTTCAATTTTGAAGGAGATGACGCCAGCGGCCAGCATGGCAGGGACTTGTTCGAAACCGGCGAGGTCTTGCGGGCTAAGAAGATAGCGGATGTTGCCTAAGTCGACATCTTTTTCGTCGCATATGAGGTCGTAGGGCATGCGGCAGGCCTGGGCACATTGGCCCCGGTTGGCGCTGCGACCGCCGAGTGACTCGCTGGTGAGGCACTGGCCCGAGTAGGCGACGCAGAGGGCGCCATGGACAAAGGCTTCGAGAGGGGTGTTTGAGGTTTGATGGACATCGCGAATTTCTTCGATGGAGAGTTCGCGCGGGAGGACGATGCGCGATAGACCCAGTTCGCTGGCGGCGGTGATGCATTCGCCGCTGGTGAGGGTCATTTGGGTGGAGGCGTGGAGTTCGAGATCGGGGGCGATGGCGTGAGCGAGGATCGCAGCGCCGATGTCCTGCAAGAGGACGGCGTCCCCTTTGGCGTGGGCGATGGCTCGGATGGTCTCTTCGAAGGTGGCAAGCTCTTCGGAAAAGACGAGGGTGTTAAGAGTGACGTAGCCTTTGACTTGCCGCTGATGGAGAAAGGCGAAGATGTTTGGCAGGTCGTCGATCGAGAAGTTGGTGGCGCGGGCGCGGGCGTTGAAACCACTTTCAAGGCCGAAGTAGACCGCGTCGGCCCCGTTTTCAACGGCGGCTTTGAGGCAGTCCCAGTCACCAGCCGGTGCTAGGAGTTCGGCATGCATGAGCTGGGGTCCGTATGTTGGTGCGTTTGAGGCTATTAGGGCTTGGATTGTCCGATGCAACATGCACAGCTGGACAAGCCAGCAGTGGCACTTGCGCGGGATATAGAAACCATAAGAAGAACCCGACGATTGGCATCGTCGGGTTGGGGGGTGATGCGTGCGCCGATGGTAGAGGGTGTTATTTCAGGCTTTGGAGGAGTTGGGTGATAGCCTCTTCGTTGTAGGCGGCTTCTTCAACTTGGAAGAGTAAGACGGCGTTTCCTTCGGCGGTCTTAAAGCGACCGGTGACCTGGCGGAACTTGGTTTTTGATGCAAGGGCTTCGCCCGCTTCGAACTTGAACTTCACGTCTTCGCCAGCGATCGAGAAGATTCGTTCTTCGGACTCGGTGACTTTGAGTTGTTCAAATTCGTTGGCGGTCTTGTCGAAGATATCGGCGAGTGATTTCTGTTCTTGATCATTCATGTCGGCGCCGGCAATTTTGATTTTCATCTGGCCGATGAGCATCCGGCCGCGGCCCTGGGCTTCCT
>JAIXVG010000430.1 GCA_027483145.1 Planctomyces sp. | reverse complement strand
TGGGTTTCGACTTGAGCCGGCTCGAAGTATTTGCATAGCACTTCGGCGGCTTCCAACGGCCGGGTTGTATCGCCGCAGGTGAAAATGTCGGCCGCGATGTACCCATGCTCGGGCCAGGTATGAATTGACAGATGCGACTCGGACAACACGGCGACACCCGTGACACCGTGGGGACTGAAGCGATGAACATTCAAGTTCAACAGCGTAGCATTTGCTGTCTCGACCGCTTCCCGCATCGCTAACTCAACGACATCAGCGTCGTTAATCTGGTCGTTGCAGCCCCACAATTCGATGATGACGTGTTGACCCAGGTGCTCCATCAAAACAACCCCTTTCACGGCCAGCTGTCGCGGCCGTCCTCAGAAAACCAGCTCAAAACCCCGGCTAATGATTGGCCCGTTTCACCAGAAACCAAGCCCTAAACTCCTTTGCCAGACGGTTTTACAGCCGTTTCTGAGAAAGGGGTCGTCACAGCCGCTTGTAAATCAATAGCGCTCGCACAAACAACCTAATCCAAAACTCATCCGCGTCTCGGCTTGCCGTCCCCTGAAAAGCGACTTGAGCTTGATGACCGCCGCGTTAGCTCCGCAGAATCGATCAGCAGCCCTCGTCTCGCCCCAAATCGCCAGAGAAAACCAGCAACCCGAAAACCTTCGCTCCCGGCAAATTGGCCGAGAAATCGCGAACCGCGTATTTTGGTCGGGAATTCCCCGTGCGTCAATCACTTTAAGGCCCCGGAGGCAAAAGAAACTTGCAATTCTGCCCCATTTTTCGGCCTCTTTTCCGGAAATCCGGTTCATCCTGCCATGATTCGATATCGTCGTTGTAAGGCGGCAGCGGCACAGTCCCAACAGGTACACTGGTAACGATTTTCGAGACCGTGAAGGCAGGGCGTAACCCGCAACCAAGAACCGCCAAACGCTCCGGGCAATCGTTGCCCAACCGTATGGCGAGCGTCAACACTCTTCCCGAGCGTTCTGCAGTCCCGAGCCAGGTTAGACAACAACTCCAACCCAGTAGTCCTGAATTCCAGTCCAGGCCGGGGGAAGGAAATTAGAACAAACCCCAAGTTGCATGGTCGATTTCAATTTGCCAAAGTAACGATTTAGATAGTTGTTGGCATCCATAACCAAAATGGTGAGCTCCACAAAACCGCTCCGTTGAGCTTTCCGGCAAATGCGCCACTCACAATGTGGAAACAACTTGGCGAAATTCTCATGGCCCTCCGCTTAAATCTATACGGCTGCCATATCGAACCGATCCTTTCCTCGGTTGGCAGCGGTAGCTCCCAACTGCTTGAGGCTGCGATCGCGAACCTGGCAAAACCCATTCCCGGAGACGAAGGATCGCACAAAAAGTCTGTCCTGTGGCTGACGACATTGATTCGGGATGGCTATCCAATCCGCGGTTTGAGACCAGAACCGGCCGAACCTGATGATGGCGGCCTATTGGTCAGTCTTAGCGAGACACAAGTGCATGTTTCGGCCATGCACGCTTTGACTATGGCAGTGCGGGGTAACGATTGCGTTGACCTCAGCGTGGACTCATCAACTTGGCAATACTCGGCAATTGTCTCCCTGGACGACCAACTCAAGGCCTGCGGCTTCACCCGGTCATCAGCCTGCTCTATCGAATTTCTTCGGTCGCTCGGGGCAATCATCGAAGGAGCGCCGATCTTTGGCGACTGCTTCTGCACTGAATGGTCATTCTATTGCTTCCTACCAAAAAGTCACTTGTTTCGTTTAATTACAACATTGGCCGCTGCGATCGATTATCGCCGAGAGATTCCAGAGTATGTGCCCCCAGATGTTCGAGAAAAAATGCTCGATCGACTGTCCGATCCTGCGAGAAGTTTTGCGACTGTTCTATCCGAATGGTTCCAGAAAATCGCCGACGCAGGCCAGGATGCGTACATCATTTGGTGGTGAAACACAGTTAGCATCCGAACGAAACATCTGAATTTGGTTTTGGTCACTCACTCTCAATGATTTTTTCTGGTCGTTTGGCGCGTTTTCTTCTTGTGAATGGATCTAAGTTTCTCGAAACGCTGGAATTAACGACACCGTACCCACACTGCCTCTTTAGGCAAACTAGGCAGCGAACTTCCGAACCAACAATCGAATTGTGAATAATCCAAATGTGCCACTAGGCTTTCGAACATGCCTTCCGCTTGCCTCACAGACCGGTTCAACATCAGTCAATTTGATTGACTGCTCCCCATCAGGAATTTGGGCCTGGCGTCGGCTAGATTGCTCGATGTGCAATGGACACCCAATTTTCAAGCCGAGCCTGATCAGAGAAGCAGCACATCTTGAACATCGTTCCAATCACTCAGTCGACCGACAACTCGCAATTAGTGCCTCCCATTGCACTGGTGACCGGCGCCTCGGGCTTCTTGGGGGCCGAGGTCGCTCGGCAGTTGGCTGCAGCCGGTTGGACGGTCAGGTCGACCGGGCGAACCGCTTCCCCGTTTCACCCCGTCACCAATTACATCCCCTGCAATCTGGAACTGACCGATAAATTGCCAAAGTTATTGGCAGGGGTTGCGGTGGTGGTCCATTGCGCTGGGCTGGCTCATCAATTCGACTTTCCCCCAGAGCCGGAACGGTTCCAGCAAATCAATGCCGATCTCGTCAAACGAATGGCCGTCGCAGCCCTGCACGCCGGGGTCAAACGCTTCGTATTGATCAGTAGCGTCAGCGTCTACGGATACGACCACCCGGCAGACTGCACTGAAGAGGCCCCACTCGCAGCAACTTCTCCTTATGGCCTCAGCAAGATCGAAGGAGAGCGATTGCTGAAGCTGGTGGCTGCAGGGACAAATATGGAGTCGGTCTCGCTTCGGCCGGTCGTCATGTTTGGCCCGGGCGATCCAGGGAACGTCGCCCGATTGATTGCCGCCATCACCGGGCGTCGCTTCTGGAGAATCGGCCGCGCGACCAATTTGAAGTGCTTCCTGCACGTAAGGGATTGCGCCCGGGCCATCGTCACTTGCGTCTCACAGCCCCATTGGCCGCGCCCCCACGACGCCTACAATCTCGTGGGCGAAACCGTGCAGGTGCGGCGACTTTTGTACGCCATCGATGCTGGCCTCGGCCGACGCACAACAAGCTGCTATATCCCCAAGTGGTTACCAGCCACGATGTTGGCGATTGCTGCCCGCCTTCCGTTGATTAGCCCAAAGGCCAAACGCTGGCAATCGACCTTGGCAACTTTCGTCCGAGACGATACCTACAATGGCCAGCGATTTCGCCACGACTTCGACTGGACCCCCGAAGAATCTCTCGAAGCCGGAATCCAGGAGCAAATTGCCACAGAACAAATTGCCACAGAAAAGAGGGTGAAACGGTAAACCACATCGCGGAGGGCTCACCCCACCGAGCCAACGATGCCGATCGTCGGGTTCTTCGAACACTTGTGCGTCGCCAAAAGGAGTCTAAACGACTACTACCCCAGTAGCCCGAAGCGTCAGCGAGGGACATCGCGCCGGGTAGCTCAGACGCCGCTTTGAGCGTCTGGGTGACGAATGAACAAGTGGGACTCCACCTCAGCCTTTTTTGCACGACCAGCAATACAGAAGAGCAGATCGAAATCAACGCCGGTGTAATCGCTCAGAACCTAATAGCCCTCGATCGGCTGTGCCGCCCCGGTAGGGAGGGCCAGCCGGGGTCACCCCCCGACCTTCCCGATTCGTCAACTTGGTTCATCGCTTCCAACAAGTCAGGATGACAACATGGTCAAGCGTCTATTTGATATCTGCTTAAGTGGCACCGCTCTATTGCTCTTGGCCCCCATCGGTGGCCTCATCGCACTGCTAGTGATCCTCACCTCAAAAGGCCCAGCCCTCTACTGGTCGCAGCGAGTTGGAGCAGGCAACAAGCTATTCGCCATGCCCAAATTTCGCTCGATGCGAACTGATACCCCGGTCGTGGCCACCCATCTGTTAACCGATTCGCGGCAATGGATTACCCCCTTGGGCCATTTCCTGCGAAAAACCAGTCTCGATGAACTGCCCCAACTCTGGTCGATCCTCGTCGGCGACATGAGCTTCGTCGGCCCCCGTCCAGCTCTCTTCAATCAGCACGACCTGGTAGAACTTCGAACCGCCCGCGGGGTAGATCAGCTTCGACCAGGCCTCACCGGCTGGGCACAGGTCAACGGCCGCGACGAACTCAGCATTCCCGAGAAAGTCCGGTTCGATGAAGACTACCTCGCGCGGCAATCCCTCTGGCTCGATCTGAAAATCATCGCCCTGACATTCATCAAAGTAGCCATTGCCGATGGCATCCAACAAGCCGATGCGGCCGGACGGTTGCGGGTTCAGAGTTAAGGGAAAGCGCGAGTTCAGCAGCAATTCTCTTCCCATAAACCCTAAACCATCGACCCTCAACCACTCTCATACCTCGCGCAACTTATTGGCCGACACATACTCCAGCAGCTCGGGCTCGGTGAACACGCTGGTCGTTGCCCCCAATGCCCGCACGCAACTTGCCCCTAAGGCGGAACCAAGCGTCAAGCATTCTCGCAGCGAGCGGTGCTTCAGCAGCCCATAGATAAAGCCTGCCACAAACGCGTCGCCCGAACCAGTCCCATCAACATAGGGCATTTCAAACGCGTTCAGCCGAAGCCGATGGTTGTTATCGATTGCCACAATTCCTTCGCTGCCGCGAGTGATCACCGCCGTCTTGCAGCCCAGGCTCAAAAAGTGTTCTGCCTGCATCATCGGTTCTTTGTGTCCGCTGAGCTGTTCCCCTTCATGATTGTTGGGCATGAAGTAGTCGGTATAAGTGAGCACAGCCGGCAGCATGTTGCGGTAGTCGCGATCATCGGTGAGCACCACATCCAAGAGCGTGATCACCTTCATCTCGCGGGCCAGTTGAAAGACGCGGCAAATCTCTGCCGGCTCAAGGGCCGTCGCCCCATAACCTGCCACATGAATCACCTTCACCAAGGACAGCATCTCGCGCGTAATCAGCGAGCCGTTGTATTCGCTGGTGGCTCCCAGGCAGTGAATAAACCGCCGGTCTTCTCCGGCAATGTTCACGACCAGCGTTTCACTCGTTTGGGCAGTATCTGATCGTACCAGAAAGCCGCAATCGATCCCCGCCTGCTGCAGCAGCACTTCGACCGTCTTGCCCGTTAAGTCGTTGCCAATCGCCCCCGCTATGCGTACCGGCATCCCCAACCGGCACAGGTCCGCCGCCACATTGGCCGCACACCCCCCCAGCGAAAGCTGAATCCGCGGCGTCGTCATCAGCGACCCCGCTTTCAAGAAATAGGGCAACGGCTCGCTGACATGATCAGCAACAATATTCCCCACACACAGGCAACCTGAAGAAGTCGTCATAAGCAGTGCTTTGCAGAAAACACAAAATGAAGAATCGTCTCAATATATCGAAAGAACTTGCGCTTAGACTAGCGTTCGAATCCAGCCTGTTTCGAAACCCGGCTGGTGGCATAACACGGCTCGGCGAAACCCAAGGTCAGCATTTCCTTTCGGAGGGTTTTGAAACGACTTCCAAACAGAGCGACCCGCCAAACTTCCAATCAGCCAAATAGCTCCGCCACAATCCGCTCCCCTCTCTCATTCGCCATCGCAGCTGCCCTCTCCACACTCTCTCCAGTTCCATAAACAGTGCAAACCGGGGACCCCGCTGGCAGGAAGCAAGGGACCTGCGGCACATCAGCCAACAGCGGAACATCCCACAGGCTTTCCATAGGTGACGGAATCTCTCCACCCAACGGCTGCGTCAACTCGATATCACGCTCCGCGTACACAATTCGCTTGGCCACAATTCGCGGTCGATTCCCCTCACGGCTCTCCGTTTGTGGACAATCCTTCCAGCCATCGACATAGTCCAGCACACTGCAGCCCGTCGCCAGTTCATACAGCTCCATCGAAGCCGGATAACGCGGGTTAATCTCCAATAACCACACACCCTCATTGTTCCAAACAAAGTCTGCCCCAATCACCCCCTGTAAGCCCGACTCGCGCGCGATTCCACCCAGGATTGCGTCAACCGTAATCTCAACCATTTGCGGCAACCCAATCGGAGCAACGCTTCCCATGTACAAGAATGGTCTCTCTTCGCTTATTGTCGCAGTGGGGACCGCAATTGGGACCGCAGCCCCAACAGGCACCATCCTCTCCCCATCACGATACGCCACCACCGAAAATGGATTTCCTACGCAATACCTCTGCAAATAGTCGTCTTCCCCCATCCTCGCGTCTGGCTGCCAGTACCGAGTATTCAACCCCCCCGCACTCTTCAGCGACTTGATGAGCCATCTCCCATCCCTCATCGACTCGGTGGGCCGTCGCAAACAGGCCAACTCTCCAAAACCCGCCGTAGCTCGAATTGTCGCTTGCAGCCAAAACGGATCACGCACCTTCGCCAGCACATCGGGCATGGCCGACCAGCATGGCACATCCTCCCCAACAATCCCCGCAATCTCCGCGACAATCTCCGGATAGTTCTCCAGCCCCCCCGTGTACAACCACCCCGCAAGCTGGCCCGGCAGCCCGCCATCAACCAACCGGGCCAGATCAGCCGGGATCGACTGCGGATAATCGCTAATCAAGCCAACTCGCTCGGCCAATAACCGCAAGTCGGCATCGCCAAACAAATCGAGGCAAACCGGGATCAGCCCTGCCCGGCGAACCGACGCAGCAGCCCCTCGCGTCGAAGCCCCAATCACCAACACGCATGTCCCGCTAGTCACAATTCCCCTTTTGATTACGAATCACTTCGTCTCATCCCGTCGGTCCGCGCCTACTTCCGGCAACCTCTCTCTCGCCACTTTTCCTGCCCGACCCAAGCCCCCCGCCAGCATAGGCGACTTGTCCCACAACGACCACGGGCATAGACTTCTAGGTGCGCGACCCCACCCGTTATCCGCGGCATGCACTTGGCCCACGGGCTGCGAAGACCACATTTTGCGGGAAAATCTTGATGCCAATCGTTCCTCCGACCTCATCCTCGGCCAACTCCACCGCCAACAACCGCAACTCCTTGCCACGCCCATCCTGGCTCAGCCGACTGGCCCTCAGTCGTTTGGCCCAAACCGCCTGCATCAGCCTCGTCCTCGTCGGTATCGCCGTCGCCAGCCTGGCACCTGCCAACACCAAGGCCGCCTCAACCGACGAAGAATACTTCGAACTCATGAAGCTCTTTGTCGATTCGTTCGAGCAGATCGATCGCAACTATGTCACTCCCGTCGATAAACGCGAACTTCTCGAAGCAGCCATGCGCGGCATGCTTGGCAAGCTCGATCCCTATTCCAACTACATCCCCAACGAAGAACTCAACCAGTTTAATCAGCAAGTCGAACAAGAGTTTGGTGGCATCGGTATTCAAGTCA
>JAIXVG010000359.1 GCA_027483145.1 Planctomyces sp. | reverse complement strand
GGAAGCTCAACCGAGTCGGCATCAACCGCCAGCAGTCGCCCGCCGGGCTGCACCGTCTTTAGCAGCTCTTGCGAATGACCACCATAACCCAGCGTGCAATCAACAGCCGTTTCGCCCGGTTGTGGCTGAAGGATATCAATAATCTCACGAACCATAATCGGCCGATGGCTACCCGCAGGCGTTTTTCCACTGGCTCGAATTTTCTCGACATCATCCGGATACCGCTCCGGCTGCAGCTCTTTGTATTTGTCGACAAACCGGCGTGGATGGGTTCCGGGATAACGAGGGCGGCGCGGCGGCGGCGGAGTGGAAGAGTCGCCCGACATGCTGCAGGTTCTTTTGCTGGGTGTACGGAATGCAGTGGGGTTAACCTAGCAGCAAAGCAAATGCCACAAGGCGCAGGCCGACCAAACCCCGAGGCAGTTCGAAACCGCTGTTGCCCTGATGTTCGTTGGATGAGGTTGAGCTCGATACGAGCCCATCATGGCCGTGCTAACCTGGATTGTCGATGTCGGGACGGTTGAACTAACGGCCGTCTTGGGCCACCAGTATCTTTTTCCCTGCGTCGCAAAACGCCCTATCGCGACCGCAACACCTTCGTTGGCGTAGCGCCAGCAATCGCGGGCTTCTTTGGGGATGCGGGGCGCAAAATCAGCATGCCCAGCGGCGGCAGCGTAAGCGAAACGTATTGCCCCTGACCGTGGCAATTGCCCACTTCACTGTAAACGCCGCCAATATTGCCAACATTCGAGCCACCATAAATCGCGGCATCCGTGTTGATGATCTCGGCATAGAAGCCCGGTTTGGGGACACCAATCTTGTAGTTCTCACGAACCATCGGCGTGAAGTTAAGAACCACGATGGCGATATCTTCGGGGCTGTCTCCCACCCGCAGGAAGGCATAAACGCTGTTCTGCCAATCGTCGCATTGAATCCAGGCAAAACCATCGCTGGTTGTATCTCGCTGATGGAGTTCGGGGTACTTCTTGTAGACCTTGTTAAGGTCTCCAATTAATCGATGAATGCCATCGTGGTAGTGGTGTCCCTGCAAGGCCCAGTCGATTTCAGTGCGGTGGTCCCACTCGGTCCACTGGGCTAGTTCCCCACCCATGAACAACAACTTTTTCCCGGGCATGGTGTATTGATAGCCATACAGCAAACGCAGGTTGGCAAATTGCTGCCAGTGATCACCGGGCATCTGCGACAACAGCGACCGCTTCCCATGCACCACTTCATCGTGCGATAACGGCAGCATGAAGTTTTCAGTAAAGGCATAAACCATGCGGAAGGAGAGTTCGTTCTGATGGTGGCAGCGATGGATCGGGTCACGCCGCATGTATCGCAGCGTGTCGTTCATCCAGCCCATATCCCACTTGAATCCAAAGCCCAGGCCGCCGGTATAGACTGGCCTTGAAACTCCGCCCCACGCGGTCGATTCTTCGCCACACATCAAAATGCCGGGGAAGTCGGCATGCAGGGTGACGTTCAAATCCTTCAGGAATTGAATCGCTTCCAGATTTTCACGGCCGCCGAAGACGTTGGGGACCCATTCCCCATCTTTACGCGAATAGTCGAGGTACAGCATCGATGCGACCGCATCCACACGCAGCCCATCGAAGTGATACTTATCGAGCCAGAACCGAGCGCTCGACAGCAAAAAGTCGCGCACTTCGACTCGGCCATAATTGAAGATCAGCGTTCCCCAGTCGGGGTGGAATCCCTTACGTGGATCGGCGTGCTCGTACAGCGCCGTTCCATCGAAACCACTGAGCGAGTGGCCATCGGTTGGGAAGTGAGCCGGGACCCAGTCCATGATGACTCCGATTCCTGCCTGATGGCAATAATCGATGAAGTACATCATGTCGTGAGGCGAGCCAAAGCGGCTGGTCGGGGCAAAGTACCCGGTAGTTTGATAGCCCCACGAGCCATCAAAAGGATGCTCGGTAACTGGCATCAGCTCGACATGGGTGTATCCAATCTGCTGGACATAGTCGACCAGCATGTGGGCCAATTCGCGATAGTTGTAGTACTGCCTCCCATCGGAAGGACGCTTCCACGATCCCAGGTGAACTTCGTAAATAGAAACGGGTTGTTTGAGGGGGTTCGAATGGGTGCGGCGTTTCAGCCAGTCTTCATCACCCCAGGTAAACCCGGCCAGGTCATAAACGATGGACGCACTTTTGGGAGGGACTTCTGAATAGAACGCGTATGGATCGTGCTTCTGCAGCAACTGACCCTCGCGGGTTTTCACTCCAAACTTGTAGGCCATCCCATCTTCAATGCCAGGGATGAAGTTCGACCAGATCCCTGTATCGCTCGACTTCAGCCAATGTTGGCCATGCGACCAACCATTCAGGTCGCACAAGACCGAGACCTCGGTGGCGTTTGGTGCCCATACAGAAAATCGCGTTCCGGCAATGCCATCCACAACGTCACAGTGAGCGCCCAACTGCTTGTAGGTCGTTGCGTTCATGCCCACCCTATTTCCAGAGGCCTTACGGCTCTAAACCCGTTGGCAGATCAATCTCTGACAGTTCTTTGTCTTGGACTGTCAGTCAAAAACCGAGGGCGATTGTCCCTGCAGGACCGCGCTGCCCACAGACGCCACCGGTACAATCGAGCTATTTTAGCTAATCGTAAGCCTTTGCCACTAAAGGAGCTAAAGGGGGTTGGTGGCCGTCCGGAAAGGATGCTAACACCGCATGGAAAACTCGGCAATCGAATAAAACCAGTCAGTTCGGCCATCCCTCAGGTTTTTTTGGGGTAAACTCCCCATAGGGAATATCTGCACCGATTTGCCAAAATCACTGCCGGGGCGGCAGGGGAATGACTCGCCGGACATGCCAAACTGGGGCCGACTGCTGCTGTTAACCTTGGGGCCATTTGCCCTGATTGCAGGGAGTTACCTTATCGCCAGCCCCCGAGCAGCCGGTTCGAGTACCCTGACAGGGGGCATTTTTCGCGATTTACCCGATCTCCCAGCCGAATTGCACGCTGCCTGTCAGCAGATGGCTGCAAAGACCCGCGAACGGTTCGGCGAACCACTTGAAGTGCTGACAAAACCCCCATTTGTCCTGGCAACCGATGCGACGCAAGCTGAATTGTGTCAACAGTTTGAGCAAATCATTGAACCAATTGCGCAAACGCTGGCAGCCATGTACTTCGACAACGAGCCTACCCAGCCGGTGACAATCGTGCTGCTTACCCGCACTGATCGGTATCGGGCCTGGCTGAAGGCTGCTTCCACGGCTGCGAGGACAGAGTATTCGGGTATTTACCTACGCGACCAGCGGCTGGTAGTACTGGATGCTTCGACCGGGGCAGGGACCTTGGCCCACGAACTGACTCACGCCTTGTGCCAGTTCGATGCCCCCCTGTTGCCGGAGTGGCTCGATGAAGGGCTGGCCTCGCTCCATGAAGAGTCCGAATTTTCGAACGACGGATTGCTGCTTTTGGGCCTTGATAACTGGCGGCAGCCCATTTTGGCCCAGGCGATCGAAAACGGACGGTATCGCGGCCTCAGATCCTTACTGTCGGAGCCCTTTGCTCAGACTCGCTTAGCCCCGGTCGACTATGCCGCCGCCCGCTACCTGTGCCTGTGGCTGCAAGAGCAACAGCTTTTGGGGCCTTTCTATCGCAAATGCAGGCAACGATTGGAAACGCTCAGTGCCGCCGAAGCAGCCAGTTCTGAAGCTCAGCGAACGGCCGAGGCGCAGCGACTCGTCGCGGCTGCCCTCTGCCAGGTCCAGCAGGTTGGTTCGCTGGAAGAAGTTGATACCCGCTTCGTCGCCTGGTTTCGCTCCCGCGAACGGGTGGGCACTAAGTCGGCTACCAGGGGGGCGAATGCTCCCACAACCCCGTAAACTCGCGTGCAGGTAAGCGAAGCGGTCAGGGTGACTTTTTGTCACTCGCTTCAGGTCCAGC
>JAIXVG010000421.1 GCA_027483145.1 Planctomyces sp. | reverse complement strand
TCGCCAAGCTCGCGGCCATCGATTGGACAAACCGAGATCGCAAAGTCGGCAGTTCAGCATAGCCCAGGACCATCTCACTGAGTTTCCAATTCATCAGATTTGGATCGATTACTGCTAGACAAAATCTGAAGCGCCTTTAACGTCTGCTCGCACGTCGTGTGGTTCCTGGGCCCGGGCTTGTGATTGCTGCAGCGAGGCGTGCTGATTGCTGATCAGCAACTGGAACCCGGCCGTTTTAATCGCCTTCGCGAAGGTGTTGGCTGCGTTGATATCAATCCGCTGCCGAGCAGCCAATCCCGACGACACTGCCTGTGAATCAGCCGCTGCCGCGCGAGCATCCTCCTGCGTCCGTGTGGCTTCAGCCGCTTTCTGTGCACGCGACAATGTCTCAGCAGTGGTCAAGACCTCAGCCATAGTGGTGGCTGACTGAACTATTTGCCAGAAGGGTAATGCGGCCAAGTTCTGACAACTACAATTCTCTCTCTGTCTTAAGAGTGAGCGAGGACCGTCCCGTACTCCGCTTTCGCTCTGTCATTGCTAAAGTCCACTAGACTCGATTCGAATATATTCATGCTGTTCGCCAGTACTTTTGCCCCGGCCGCCACAACATAATACTCCTTGCTCGCGGAGCTGATCTTGAACACTTTGGTGCCAGAGAGTGGACCGTATTGTGAATGTAAACTGGAGTCTCCCATACTTGCAGAATCATCCAGAGCAATTCCGCGTAATTCTGTTGGAAGTACCACGAATTTAACTCCCCAGAACACAATATCTATGTTCCCGCAGTCGTTAACGTTTGCCGCACTCCGTATGAGCAATTGCTGATGACTGACATTAGCGTCCCATAATTGAAACAAACGTTGAGATGAAAAATTCATGCAAGTAATCTTCTTTGTGATGGATTCTCGCTGGGTGGCCCAGGTTGGCGTCATCGCCTATCTGGGGCCGAAGGCCAAGAGGATGAGTTGCAACAAGCCGCCAGATTCACTGACCTCGCTCGGCTGCGCCGCCCCGGTAGCCTCGCCGACGAGCCAACCGCGGCCACCCGGGGGGGCTAGTGCTCACGAACGCATGCTTGCCCCAAGCGGCAAGCATGGCACGCACTTTCCTAGAGGCTACTCACCGCAGTCCGGACATGCCACCCGGCCGGCGGAAGGGTTGAAGTGAGAAACGTCCTCTACATGCCCATCGTTGTCGCCAAATCGTGTAACCCAGTCATAAAGGCTTTCTATGATCGACTCGTCGCTAACGGAAAACCAGAACTCATCGCAATCATTGCCTCAATGAGAAAGCTACTCTCCATCCTGAATGTCATGATTCGTGATAACAAAATATGGTAATTCGCAGCTAACAACGCTTGATGTTCAAGACAGTCGCTACGGCACTCAGTGGGTCCATCAACAGAAGTACGGAGTTCGGAGCATTTACTCTTATTAAATGACGCATTCTTGTCCCTGAAGTGGACTCACGCTGACCACTGCAACTTGGGATAACAGCATTGGTGCCCTTTTTCCGAGAGAATAGCAGAACGCGATTTGTCGCTAAATGATTCATTCGGTCCGAATGGGCTTGACGCTTTTGTGAACGGTGGCAGTGACTGCGGTTTACGCTCACTGTCTTCATTTCCGAAGCTCTTTCCAAACTTCACCCCAATCTTGTTCGGATGATTCTAGGAATGACACAAAATCTTTGAGGGATGCTTGTTCGACAATAGCGTCAATCGAAGTCGATATTTGCGCGCCAAGATCGCGCTTGTCGCCTAGCCCATAATGCACCCCAATCGCTGGGTATGTTCCATGATAGGTAACGGCTATGACTTCAATCGTAACACTCTTGTAGAGCTCGGGCGATTTCTGCATCAGTTTGTCAATAGCCTATGAAAGCAATGCAACGACTACAGAGTGTTGGTTTGGATTGGAAAAGATGGCGCCTATCGTTTCCGGTTCTATAACTTGATAGCCCTTAATCATTTATCGTTACTCGAAAAGTTTCATGATTTCGATCTGCAACCGTTACAGATACTCGTACTCTCTAGCAGTAAAATATCCGTTTGGCTGTCCGGGTGTGAATCCACCGACAACTGGCGGAAGAGTGGCGGGGTCAGTTGCGATATCTGGGTGGCCCAGGTTGGCGTCATCGCCTACCTGGGGCCGAAGGCCAAGAGGCTGAGTTGTAACAAGCCGCAAGAGTCACTGACCTCGCTCGGCTGCGCCGCCGCGGTAGGCTCCCCGACGAGCCACCCGGGGGGGGCTAGTGCTCACGAACGCATGCTTGCCCCAAGCGGCAAGCATGGCACCCGCTTTCCGAGAGGCTACTCACCGCAGTCCGGACATGCCACCTGGCGGCTGCATGCCACCCCGCCGCTATTGACCATTGGTCAATCAATACAGAACAAGGCGTCCCTCTGGAAACTTTCCTACCCATCCGCATGGAAAATGACCGTTAACATACCAAAACGCATTTGACGCAAAAAATCCAGGGGGCTGTACGTCAGAGTATTCCGACTCCATCAGGAGACTTAGAACGTCCCATCTGACTCTGCTAACAAAAACCTGTGGCAGCTTAAACTGATCTACGACTGCACCGGTCTTTCGCTCGACGAGGTCAGCTACTGTGGGCTTAACCGATTCAACCACCTGATTCCACTGACGCCAACGCTCTTTATCTTTCCTCATCAGCATTCCACGAAATCGTTCCCGGGCTTCGAGACGAAGATTTTCCCATTCGATCGAACTACAGTAGTCAATAGCTTCCTTCCAAGAGCTAAGCATGAGTATTTTTTCAGGATATTTGATACCCGTCATGTTGCCAACTCGCGAGAACCAGCTGGCGTTTTCTAACTCCTGTAAGGTTGCAACCGAGCATGCTTTCATCGCTAAACAGAAGTCCTTTACAAGAGTGCGACAATTGGCCGCAGGCTCGGGTGAACAACAAATGGAATGCCATAGAATCGATTGTCAATAGACTACAAGAGTGCGGACCGTTCCAACAACCAAAACTGTTCATCGAAGCAACAAACCGAAGCGTTCAGTCCGTGTGCTTGACTATCGCTGGGAGCACTAAAGAACAAAGACCAGGCCCATCGGTTACCCAACAGGCCTGGTCCTTTGTTTTGATCAACGGGCCAATCTTACATGTTGATCTCAAAACCCTTGCGGCTTTCGCGGGCCAGGAAGGAATTGGCTTCGGTATCGCCAATGATTTCCCGCTTAACAGGGTCCCACTTTAGTTCGCGGCCGAGGCGCATGGCGATATTGGCCAAGTGACAGATTTCGAGCATCCGGTTGTGAGACCAGACATCCGAAATGGGCTGCTTGCGCGACTTCATCCCTTCGATGAAGTTGGCCGTGTGATTCGCACTGACAGGGCCACCGTAGACCGCTTCGATTGCTCCATCGGGCAACGGCTTCTCCTTCAGGTCTTCAACGGGTTTACCAACCAGCTTGCCTCGGTTCACAAAGATTCTTCCTTCGGTCCCTTCGAACAGAATCCCGTTGTCTCCTTCGCTGGTGATGATCAGCTCGACGTTGTTCGGCATGTCACAGCTAATGGTGAACTGCGTCGCCACATTGTACCGGTCATCAAAAATCGGATGCCCGTTCTTGTGTTCGCAAGCCAGCTTGTAATCGCGCGGCGTGACCTTGCTGGGGCCGGTTTCGGTCGCACCCAAGGCCCAGCAGGCGATATCAACGTGGTGAGCACCCCAATCGGTCAGCTTCCCGCCAGAATACTCGTGCCAGTTGCGGAACGAGTAATGGCAATTGCTGTAGAGGGGGACGCCACCCCCATAACCTTCCCGCAACTGTGGGAGAGCGCGATACGGAACCGCAGCGGCTGGTCCCAGCCACAAGTCCCAATCGATCTGGCTCGGAACTTCGGCAACCGGAATTGGCTCGGAAGCTTCCATGCGGTCGATCGAGCAAGTCACCTTCTTTACCGTCCCAATGCGGCCGTCGCGAATGATGGCGATCGCCTTCAGAAACCGCTGGTCGATTTCAGTCCGCTGCATTGTTCC
>JAIXVG010000006.1 GCA_027483145.1 Planctomyces sp. | reverse complement strand
CCACACGGGCAACAGACAATCGAGCCGCAGATCACTCCCTGCAAGCCGAATTTCAGCTTCGTCTTTGGCAGCCACGTGCTGCACGAGGCGCGACAGGTCAACGGGGGCCAAACGGGGCTTGGGTGGTCGGGCGAATAACATCACATCGCCTATCATGTCTCGGACACGATAGGCCTGTGCACCGATTGTCGTCAGCCACTGCCGACGTTGCTGGTGCTTCTCATCTTTCAACAGTTGCTGTGCCCGACCGATAATTGTGGCCAGAGGATTGTTGATCTCATGCCCTGCCCCAGCCGCGAACTCGGCAAGGGCTTCAAGCTTGGCATGGTCGGGAACCACTTGCGCCGTCTCAGCTGCGGTCGTATCAGCCAAAAGTAGCAGTCGGGCCAGTTGCTGTAGCAGTTGGCAGACTTGCAGGCCACTCTCATCGGGCATGTCGGCCAGCACCAACTCACCAAATTCTCGCGGCCCACTGATCCAAGGGAGGCGAAAGCCCGATTCCAGCTCTCCCGTACCAGAAGCTTGCATAACTGAAAACTGTTGTGTGACCGCGTCGTATGCTACAGAGCATAAGACGGCACCGCCGCCCGAAGGTGTCTCGTTGTAAGTGGAGAGGTCCGTGCTGCGTGCGAACACAGCGACCCGACCCCACTTGGACCCAGTCCCCTGAGTCGCAGCCAGAGCAAACAACGACAACCGATCGACTAAACCTCGCTCAGGAGTCGACTGCTCAAGCAGCTGAACAATGGCCGCAACCGGACTTGGCGATGTCATGGCCGCCTAACAAGAAACGACTCAGCGATGGGCCTGGAGGCCGTTTCAAAACCTGGTTGGTGGCAAACACGGCTCAGCAGAACCCAGGATTGGCGTCTCCCGCCAATAGTTTTTGAGACCACTTCCAACAGGCCAGCAACGGCCAAACTGGCTTACGAGTTCATCACTTCCACATCGAGTAATCGGCACATTCGCTCGACCAGTGTTTCCACTTCGAATGGCTTCTGCAGGAAGTCGTTGGCTCCTGCCTTTTTCAGTTCATCGATCTTGTCTGCTTCGACCATCCCGCTGATACAGATGATTCGGACATCATCCAGGGTCGAATCGTTGCGAACCCGCTGACAAACTTCTTTGCCGTTGATGTCAGGCAGCATTACGTCCAGCACAATGATATCTGGGCGGTATTCGCGAACCATCATCCCTGCATCGAAGCCATTGTTTGCAATTCGAACTTCGAACCGACCATCAGCTTCAAGCGAATCCCGAATCAGCTCGACCAGTTCCACATCGTCGTCGACGACTAAGGCTTTGCGACGGCCACTTTCGAGGGCGTCGGTCGGAATGCTGTTTTCCTTCATGAACTTGTATAAAACGTCCCGCGGAATGCGGCGGAACCGCGAACCCGGAACTCGGAACCCGCGCAACTGCCCCGAGTCAAAACAGCGAATAATCGTCTGCTGACTGACTTTGCAAATCTTCGCTGCTTCGCCCGTCGTAAAAACAGTCTTCATGTTCCGCCCATCCTTTGAGAACAACCCATCCTGTTTTGACCGCAGGACAGTACCCTGCCTACCACAACGCAAGCCCCGGCACCGTGCAGGTCAGTCGCCCCTGATCTCAATTCGGACCAGCCGATTTGAACTGGCTCGATTTGCACCGGCCAGCTCGCCCTGGTCTGTTACTTTGGCTATCGATTCTTTGTTGCCAACCGGTCTGCCGCTCGCCCCATTTCCCATTTACCCGGTTCGCCAGTCAATCGGTCGCTGCCCGAAACAACATTCTGGACAACACTCTGATGTGCTTTGACGCCCTTCTTCCGAGGTCGAAGGAACATTGAGTAAGAAGTTGTCCGGGCTTGTCGTAAACCAAACAGTACCAACCAAGTTCCGCACGTTCGCGAAGCCATGCTTGCTACCGAAACACCGGATGTTCGCGATTGTACCGATTACGCTGATTTTACCGATTCTTCCAACGCGACCGATTGTAACCAGCCTGACATTCGGGTCAATGTGGATTCACGCCTCCAGCAAGCCCAGAGGCAAAGCAACAAGACCGAGATCTCTGAACGCAAGATCATACAGAGAATATCTTTAACGCACTCTCGACCACGAGTTATCGCATTGGGATTGCTGCAATTTTGCGAAGAAGCGCCTGGCTGACAGCAGTTTTTTCACTGCAGAACCGGCAGATATTGGCACCGCGAACTGCCCATTTCGCCAAACCTGAGAGGTGCATCGCTGGGTCGGCACTACCTCCCCAAGCCCCCGGATGGCACTTGGGTTACCCAAAGTCGCTGACAATTGGGGGCGTCAATCGGTGACAAACTGTTGACGCATTTCGTTCGACAAGCCCAAACCAGGATCGAAAAAACCTCGCCGCTACCATAGTTGGAAGCTTTGCAACCAGGGAGCGAGTCTCAATCCCCTTTTGCCGACGTAGACTGAGTCGTCAAGCTTATTGCCAAAAGCAATGCTCGACCGCGGGGTGGTCTAGGGAGCCAGAATTTCGGCAACCCGCACGCAGAAGTTATCATTCAATACCAGCACTTCGCCGCGAGCAATCAGCCGCCCGTTAACGAGAATATCGACCGGGTCCCCAGCCAACTTATCGAGGGGAACGACGCTTCCCTCTCGCAACTTCACCACTTCGTCAATCAGTAGCTCGGTTCGCCCCAACTCAATTCGCACATCGAGTTCCACGTCCTGCAGCGACGCAATGGGGAATGGAACCAGATTGGCTGTGCTGTTCTGGCGTCCAAAGTCCTGGAACGAATATGGGGCAGGTGACCCTAACTCGGGAGGAATCCCCCGCTGTGGCGGACTGGGTGCCATTGCCGCTGCGAGCTGCGACTCAGCCTCGCGCAGGGTTTGTTCGGTGGCTGTCGGTGGACGCCTCTCTGGCTTGGGGGGCGCTGGTTTACCGGGCGGCGCGGCTTGCGGGCGCTGACTGAGCAGGGCTTCGATATCACCACTGCTGAGCAGGTCGGAATCGGCCCCAGTGGTAGCCGCTGGGGCCGACGCACCAGCGGCAGCACCCCGCATCAATGCTTCAATTTCGGCTGGATCTAAAAGGTCGCTGCCACCACTGGCTGGGGCTGCAGCGGGTTGGGGCTCGGGCGTACCCCCTCGGGCAGCCTTCATTAAGGCCTCAATCTCGTCGCTGCTCAGAAGATCATCTTCACCAGCCACGGCCTATTGCTCCATCAGACGATAGTCATGAATAACAATTTCGTTGATGAAGCTGCGCGCCAGGACCTTGTTAATATCCTCACGCAGTAATCGCTTAATCGTGCTGAGATTCGGGTCGTTCAGGTCATCAAGTTCCGAGCTGCGAACAATTCTCTCGACCACTTGCCGTACTCGGCTTTTGTTGGTCTTGGTAGCTAAGTCTCGAAACTTGATTTCCTGTGGTTTAGCAACCAGGGCCACCACCTTAAAGCTGATATGCACGACCGAACCAGGATTCACCCGGTTATTGGTGAAGTTGAACGAGTCGAGGTCAACTTCGACGAATTCATCGTCTGCCTCGGCCTCTTTATCCTTTTCTTCGGCTGCTTTCTCTTCATCCGGCTTCGCGGCGGCAGGTGCGGCTGGTGCAGCCAGCAGGTACGTGACCACACCTCCCAGCAGCATCGAGGGGACAATACTGGCCGCAATCAAAATGACCGACTTATTGAGCTTCATCCTTCAGCTCCGCCGTCTTTCAAAGCCTCTCAGGCAGCACTCGCACCAGGTAGATTGGGCAGAATAGAGAACATCCATTTTGCCAAAATCTCGTTTGCTTAAAGGTGAAGCCACCACATCCTTGCCAGGCCATCCACCTACTTTACTGACGAATCCTGCGAGGTATACGCATCAACGATCAACACGTCAACCCGACGATTTTCCCGCTGCATCTCGCGTTTGCGGCTAATCACTCGCGGCTCACTGTCTCCGGCAGCGGTCACCAGCAGTCGCTCGCTGGGCATACCAAGCTCTTCGAGATACGCGCCCACTGCT
>JAIXVG010000212.1 GCA_027483145.1 Planctomyces sp. | reverse complement strand
GAGCATCTGGGTTTCATGCCAGGCGGGAATGCCAATATGGCGATCAAGGAACTCTTCTGTTCCGAAGAGGGCAGCTAACGCGTGCATAGTCGGCTTCCCAGTAGGAACGGGGGTAACAGGCTCGGTCAACTTCGTTGATTTCAATTCGACGGTTGCCATGTGTGATCTCTTTAACCGACGTAGCTTGGTTATGTGCGAAATGCGTTTCCCATCGGGGTAAACGGCAGATTGAATGTGTCGCTAGCCGACGCACGCTGTCAATTATCCTTCAGAATCGATCAGCTTCTGATAGGCCTCAGCCGAGAGGAGCGCTTCGGGAAGCTCGCCTGACAGTTCCACCTGAAACAACCAGCCATCGGTGTACGGAGCCTGATTGACCAGCTCGGGGCTTCCAACCAGATTGTCGTTCACCGCAATCACTTTTCCTGCGACCGGCGAGTAGACATCCGATGCGGCTTTGGTTGACTCGAGCGTGGTGCAGCTATCGCCGGCCTGGACCACCTCGCCCAACACTGGTAGCTCTGCAAACACCAGGTCCCCCAGTTTGGTCTGGGCGTACTCAGTAATCCCCACCGTGACTACGTTCCCATTGACCTTGGCCCATTCGTGGCTCTTGGCATACTTGAGTTCAGACGGAACAGTCATCGAATGTCTCTCTTGACTAGGGTGATGGAGCTTGAGGGCCGTTAAGGAACAACAGTCGCATTAATGCCTGTGAAGCTTTACCTGCAAGTAGCTCATGCGCAACGTGGCCTCAGTCTGAACCGTGACCGTTGCCACTATAACTTGCTGCGAGCACGGTTTGAGCTACATCGCCAGCGAGGGCGAGTTGCCAAACGAAAATCAACTCCACAGAAATCGGCACGTAGAATATGGACAGCAGTCAGACAACATTTGCCTGACTTCTTCCCCCCTCTGTCCATGTGCCTGAGACATGCGGCCTCGGCGTTGGTAACGCGGAAACCTTGTTCCTTCGGCGAGATCAGCCCGGGAATCAAACGCACCTGAAAGACTTGCCGTACTCACGCGAACCCTGAATTCGTTCAAGATTTAGCGAAGCGACAGAAGACGTTCAGATCAATTCCCGAGTGATCTTCTCTCCAGAGAGCCTAACCTGCTGCAGTCCTTTTGCCTGAGAGTTCTTGGGGGATGCACCTTCGGCGGCCAACATTGTTTCGAATGTCGGCTCTCTCCCGCAGCAGTCGATGGCTTTACTGAAAGTAAATCGGCCCGCGAACGAGTTCAAGCGCAAACTCGAAGGGTTGGGCCAATTTCCTGATATTGGACTAGCAAGAGCGATGGAAATCATCACCAGATGCCGATGGGTAGACGCTGTTTGGTAGCAATACCAGACAGCTAAATTAGGTCGAACAGGCTACAATACTAAAGTGTTCTGGCGCTGCGAATCTGGGTGGCACCAGCTTTGGCAGACTCTTTTTGATTCTTGTTTACCGGACCGTTCGCAACACTCCAGCGGATGAAGGTTAGTCATCACTCTCAAGAAGTGGCGAAAGAGCAACGTTTTCGAAAGAACTCGTTATACGGACCCAACAACTGTCGTTCGTCGCTGCAACTCTCCCGATCAAGGACGATCATTTCGTGTCCGTTACTTCGAAGCAGCCAGTTCATCACACCGATGACCATATCGGTCTCGAAATCGAAGTGGCGGGCGAACACCTCACTCTCCTGCCACAGCGGGCCATCTTTTGGTCGGCTGCCAAGACGTTGTTCATTGCCGACACCCACTGGGGAAAAGGGGCGACGTTTCGGGAAGCCGCTATTCCCATTCCTGGCGGTACGATGCAAAAGGACTTGGCCCTTCTAACAATGCTGCTTCGTCAGACTCAAGCGGAACGTCTGGTGGTCTTGGGTGACTTGGTCCATGCTCGCCAAGGGAAAAGCAACGCGGTCATTATAGCTGTGGATAGTTGGCGCGATCAGCATCAGCAGCTTGCCATCGATCTCATTCAAGGGAACCACGACTCGCACGCGGGATCGCTCCCTGCCGAATGGCGAATCGCGGTGCATGACGCCCCACTCATCACCGGCCCTTTTGCCCTTCAGCACTATCCCGATCCCCACCCAATTCACTACGTGCTGGCGGGCCATCTTCATCCTGCTATTCGCTTACAAGGCCCTGCACGCGAGTCATTACGCCTCCCCTGCTTTCACGCTACCAGCGGCGTGTTGACGCTCCCTGCGTTTTGCTCTTTCGCCGGGGCCGCCATCGTGACGCCAGCCGCTGACGACCGCGTTTACGCGATTGCTGATGAGACCGTCTTCCTTTGCGAGTTTGCTGCGCGTTGATGGCCGTGCAAAGAAAACGTGTACGTGGCCATTGGTAGAGCTGGCCGGCTTTAGGGATGCTATCGGTACCCCGACATGTATCGCCTAACCATTTACTGTGATCCTGCCCCAAAAACGGTTCCTGACACCTTTTTCTGTTAGCGAGCAGGTCGGAGCTGCACCGGTTGCAATTCGCGGGCTTCGATCAGGTCGGCTTGCAGGCTTTCGTTGAAGCCTCGCTTGCCATAAACGCCGACAGAGAAGCCGACAAACTTTTCAAGGTCGACCCCTTCTGGTCCCTGCAAGTAAGCAAGCAGCTTGCCGTTCGGAGCGGCCAGCACATAGGGAGGGGAGCCGATTGGGCCGGTTGTGCTTTTCTGGACCACCCCTGCTCCGTCAAATCGCCGGGCATTGGCAGGCGAGTTTCCGGTCCCAACTGCTGGGGCTGCTGCTGCAGTGGCCCCGCTAGCCATTTGCGGGACGGGCGATGGAGCGGTGGGAATACCCGACTCATTCAAGGGGACCGGACCACTTGCATTCTGAGCAGACGTCACGCTACCGGGCGTTTGAGACATCGATAACAGTTCAGCATCCCGTTTACGGGCTTTCGAAGTCAACTGCTCGAAGTCGTCATACTCTTGCTTGATTTTGCCATAGCGTTCAATTGCATCGAATCGCGACTTAACCTGCCGCGTTAACCGCTCGTCGCGCGCTTCCTCTTCGATCTGTCGATAGGCTTGTTCGAGGGGAGTCAGGTTCCAGGTGGTTGGCTCCCGGCGAATTGTTCGCCGAAACTCGTTATCGATCTCGACCAGCCGATCACTCCACAAGTTGGCAGGTGCGTCTGAAACAGGATTACTGATGGTCTCTTCGGCGATTGGCATCGCGACTTGACCCGGACCAGTCGTTGAAGCTGCTTTGGCTCCATTTGGCTTGGTTCCGGTGGGCTTATTAGCGACCGGTCCTGCTCCAAACGGGTCATCGTCACCAGGGCGGCTTTCAGGGCGTGGGCTTCGTTTGACCGGATCGAGCGGAGCGACCGCCGGGCCACGACGGACCCCATCTGCCGGAACAATTCCCCTCCCCTGAATCCAGCGAAACTCTTGTGAAGGGGGCTTAATCTTCAGCATCGTGACGGGGCCTAATTCCCCTTTGAAAGTCTCTTCCCCCAGAACTTCGACCTGGTCCCCTTTGGAAAGCTTCTGCTGAAACACATCTCGGGCATCGCCCAAGCTGCTCCCCACTCGCACCACCACACTATTGGCATTGAGCACCCCGGTGTCGGGAGTGGTCCGCTGGACGTAGTCGGCCTGAATCCAACTGAAGCTCCCTTCCGGCGGGGAAATCATGTACCAGCCACCCGGATCGTGACGATGGACCGTCACCTTATCCCCACGCTTTAACTTCAAGGTTGGATAGTACTTGGTGCTGGGACCGCTGCGCACCAGTTCTTCATCGAGGTCGACGATCGCCTCGTACGGTGCAAAGGCTTTATCACCTGCACCAAATACAGGCTGCACGCAGACCAGCATTAAGGCAACAACAATTAAACCTGTCGGCTGGCGGCTACTAGACACCATGCCGTGGCCTCCCCTGCTGAAAGTAAACGAAAACAAGATCTCGATCGCGAATCATCTGGCCGACCTGGCAAACGGCCAGCTTCTGGCCGCGCAAAGAAGCGATCATAAGTGAGGGGATGTAGCGAATCGGCATTTTTCGCTCAAGATGAATTACCCATACGGAAGGCGCCGGGCCAATTTGGGGGAATCGGGGGCGAAACTCCTCAAGTTACCAGCGGGGTGTTCCTCGAGCAGTCCCTTACGCAGTTCTCTGCGTTAGACCATCGAGCGGTTGCGGGAATTGGAGCGAGATCGTAGGCCTGGGAATCAAATCAAGCAGTGTCTTTAGGTCGAGCTAGTTCGCTGGCAAAAGAACGTTAGTCCAAGCAGGACAACGCGACTCGGAGGGCCAGCAGCAGAAAAAGAAGAGAGGGGGCATCCATTCCCACGAGCCCCATCCTTGGGGGCCTCTATTTTCACTTATTGCAAAACAAGACGCTCCAAGCGGCCCAATTTGCAACGAGGCTTGAGTTGACTGAGAATCACTCAAACCAGAAATCGTTCTTTTTCTGCTGCCGACTCGCCTCCTCAAGACAGCCCCCCACGCTGATCGGGGGCTGGCCCTGTTTCAACACTCAAATGGAAGTGACAATGGTGCCAGCCATTTGAGCCATTTTTCGCCAAGATGGTTACTCGCTTAACCCACTAAAGAGCGAGCCAAAGCCAGGGAGATCTTGCTTCAGGGCATCGAGCCAAGCGGCCGGGTTCCAGATCTCAACACAGATCACTGCTCCAACCACTACGACTTCCTGGTTCACGGGAACGTCAAGAAATTCGCGGAAGCCATCGGGCAACAACAGGCGAGAGCGATTCGCCAATTGCACCGTTCGGCTGCGGGTGGAAAGCATCCGGCCTAAGCGCTGCACCTCGGTCCAGCGGCCATCTAAACGTCCCGCAGCAATCTTGCTGCGAATGACGGCCACTCCTTGATCGAGACGGGTCTGCCAAGCCACCGGATTCCAAAGACTTAAACAACCGTATCGTTCCTTCGACACGATGGTCTGACCGGTCCCATCGATCACCTCACTCGCCATCTCTGGCGGCAAGCTGATTCGAAACCGATCGTCGATGGTTCGGCGGCATTCACCAGTAATGAAGCCGCTGCTCGGCATGGCTTCATTCGGCATGGCAAACAAACCCCTCAAGCGGCCCAGAACAAGTAGAGAGCGACCTTGAGCACAAACGTCTCAATCCTATGTTCTGGGCAAAAATCCCACATCCAAATTCGTTTTCAAAGAGCGATTGGGCATAAATCCCACGCGGCACAGATTAAGCAGGTAGGCCTGTGATTGCAAACCTTTTCGTAGCGATTTTGAAACTTCTTCCGAACTTTCTGGCGCTAACGACAGCAGCGAATGAATCTCGGGTGACGGCCCGGAAGCTGCTTGATTCGATGGCTGTTGCAGCAACCCTTTTCCCGCTGGGAACTTAGCGTGCAACGTTACGATCGGGCTTGAATGGGGATCGTTTGGCGAGACATTCCGGCAGCGATACCATCAACCATCGCAGCCAGCAGACCTGACCATCAAGAGGCGGGATGGACCGCGGACAATCGCCCATGCTGTAGCAATTGTTAGCAACACGATCGGTACGCAGAGGTTGATGCGGACTACAACGCCTCCCTGGTAGAGGGAAAGCCCAAAGATCATGCGGAAGGCAATGACAACGGAGGATTGCTTTCAAGCAATCGGGCTACAGAGCCGCTGCCAGTTGCTGGCGCAGCTTTTCACGTGCGCGGGTCAGGGTCGACCCAATGGTGTTCTCCGGGACCCCGGTTTGAAGGGCAATCTCGCGATAGGTTTGCCCTTCAAGATGAAACAGTTTGACGATAGCCGCCTCGGGGCCAGCCATCTCGTTAACCATCCGGCGCACCAACTCGCGGTCTTCAATTCGCTGAATTTCGACAAAGGGAGAATCTTCGACCGCATAGGCAGCCAGCTCGCCTGAACTTTGGCTCGCCTTGATGTGGCCCAGTTCTTCTGCAAACCGGCGAGTCATGATCTGCCTGACAGCAATCCGCCGGGCAATAACCGCCAGAAACGTGGCCAGGCTCGACTCGCCCCGAAATCGCTTCAGCACGGCAAAATTGTCTTCCAAAATCGCGACGAAAATGTCGGCCTGCAAATCCTCAATGTCGGCTGGTTGCAAAATGGCACTTCGGCTTTGGGCAGAGTGACGAACCACGTGCAGGAACAGCCCGGCAAAGCGCTCGACAAACGCTTCCCAGCTTCCGGGAGTGCGGCGAAGGCATTCTTGGATAAGGCGACTATCGTCTTCAGCCTTCATCGAAACCACTCCGAGCAGACGCGGTAGACACCGTTGAGATTTTTGATATCAGACTACCCTATTGCAGCATTGAGAACCATCTGAAGTTCTGGCAATGTCGTCAGTTTGGCGGCCCTACTGCCGAGTTTGAGGGACAACGAGAATCGAACACGTTCGGACCTTGAGATTTTTTCCGCTTTTTGCCCCTTCAGACTCAAGGAAATGCCCAGCGCGCTGCAAGTTCTTACGGCTTTTTAAGCTGAATTGACGGATTTCCCAGTTTCAATGGCGTGGAATTGACCGAGGCCGCACCCGATAGCCGATCCGTTTGCATAACGGCTTCCAATTTGTCAGTTCGGGAAGATTCTCTATACTCTCGCTAGTGGAATTTGGACTGGCCGGCAGGGTTTGCTGTGGATAAATCTGGATTCGTCGCAAAGGTCTAACAGCAAATAGGTTGAGTCGAATTTTGGAGTGATTTCTTTGTGCCTGATTGAACCTTCGGGTCATTCAGGCGATTCGAACGACCTCGGACTCAACGGTCGAACTGGCTCCCCAAATTCTGGAACCCTAAATTCTTCGCTGCATGGACCTTGCAAACTGCCCTAACCCTCAACAATGATGAGAGTTAATGGCAATCGGCCCAGTTCAATTGCTGCCGGAATGCCTCATCCGAGCGACCTTTGGAAGTTCGGACTGATCCTTTTTGAATCAACCGCGTCTCGTATGGGACGCGTTACTGAATTTGATAATCAGGCTCGAACCAGAGCCAAATAAGCGAGAATGAGATGACTCACGTTGTTGCAAAGCCTTGCCATAACTGCAAATACACCGATTGCGTAGTCGTCTGCCCCGTAGAATGCTTCTACGAAGGCCCGCAGATGCTTTACATCCATCCCGATGAATGCATCGATTGCGAAGCGTGCGTCCCTGAGTGCCCGCCACAGGCAATTTTCCACGAGGATAATCTTCCTGAAGAGTGGCGCGAGTACATTGAAATCAACGCCACTGAAGCACCGAAATGCTCCGTTATCACAGAGAAGAAGGAACCACTGGTTCCTCCCGATCAGCGGATTGGCGGCTAAAGCGGCTGACGGATGTTACTCCCAGAGCATTGTGGCGTTCCCAACTTCGGTGGCAGTCGGGTTTGGAATTACGAGCTGGCTCGGCTGCTATTTCGTTCCGCAGCCCAACCAATGAGACGAAGTCGCTTCAAATTGAACGGCCGCCCAGGTCAACGAAACCACCGCTGTTGAAGTAACTCGGTCAGACTTTGTACGAAAGTCCCGAGAAATGCGGTTCCTGCGCTCTCGATGCGGTCTACGCACATCGGTCGCGGCCTTGCTAAATCGGCCTTAGTCCGTTGATTCGCCCGGGCCAGCTTCGACTGGCCTGCATTGGTCAAGGCGCTTGATGACCTTCCTGCGAGGTCATTCAAAGGGGAGTTGTCTGCCGCGAAAACGCCGCTGGAATCACGGAAGCGACCAGTGATTGGCGGACCTTTTTGATGTTCCGAGAGTCCGCCAATTTGCGAGCCGTTGCTTTGGCGGATAACATGTCTGACATGCGGACAAGGTGAACCGAGGAGACCACATGCAAATTCAAGCGATTGAGCGACAGACAACTGCAGATTTAGTTGTCGAGAGAATCTCAAAGGTCATTCGCGAGCGGAACATGACCGCTGGAGACCGGTTGCCTGGAGAGCATGAACTGGTCGAGCAACTGCAGGTCAGCCGGTCAGTACTCCGCGAAGCGCTGGCCCGATTGCAAAGCATGGGACTCGTCGATATCCAGCGCGGTCGGGGAACGTTTGTTGGAAGCCGTACCAGCCTGGCTAACTGTGTTCAGTTGTTGCGATCGGCTGTGACCATCTCTCCGCAGGAATTGAGAGCCTACACCGAACTCAGGTCGGCCCTTGAAGTGCAAGCTGCGCGACATGCAGCCGAACGTGCTACCGAAGCCGATATCAATGGACTCGCCCTGCTGCTCGAAAAACTGGATGACAGCGAACTACCGTATCCTGAGGCCTTGGAACTCGATTTTCAGTTTCATCGCAAACTGATTGACATCGCTGGAAACCCACTGATTCAGAACCTGATTGAAGTCATTTACGAGTTCGTGCTGACACAAATGGCTCGGACCACACCGTCACAGCATGACAATCAACCTGGCCGGAGATTGCATCGTGCCATTCTAAAAGCAATCAACGACCATAATCCTGAAGCTGCGGCGGCGGCGATGCACGCCCATATGCAAGCTGTCCTGAATAGCCTGAGCAAAGAGAATTCTTAATGAACAGTTTCGACCTGGCTCGCCGACAATTCCTCGGTCAAATGACCACCGGACTCACCGGAGTTGCATTGTCGCGTTTGCTGACAAACGAAGCCCGAGCGGCCTCTCGGGCGCCGCACTTCGCACCGAAGGCGAAGCAAGTGTTACAAATTTTCTGTCCGGGTGCTGCCTCTCACATAGACCTTTGGGACCATAAGCCACAACTAGAGAAGTACCATGATACGCCGCTGCCGGGAGCAGAAAGCGAGGTGACGTTTCAGGGAAAGAATGGCAATCTGATGAAGTCGCCGTGGCCGTTCGTACCGGCAGGCCAAAGTGGCAAAATGATTTCCTCGATGCTACCGCATCTTTCCAAACACGTGGACGACATGGCGTTCATCCACTCGATGACCTCGCGTACCAATACGCATGGTCCGGGTTGCATCAGCATGAACTCGTGTTTCACACGCGAAGGCTTTCCCAGCGCTGGCTCTTGGGTGAGTTACGCGTTGGGTTCCATGAATGAGAATCTACCAACTTACATATCTGTCCAGGACGTGCGGGGCGAACCACCCAACGGTAAAGCCAATTGGAGCAACGGATTTCTTTCGGCCGAACATCAAGCGGTGTCAATGGCTGCCCATCAACCGCTGCGTAATCTTGCACGACCGGTCAGCATTGGAGCAGACGAAGAACAAGCGACGAGAGATTTTCTCGCCCTGATGAATGAGGAGCATGCACTGCTGCATCCAGGTAACGAAGAGTTGCGAGCACGTATGTCGGCGTATGAGCTGGCAGCAAGGATGCAATTAGCCGGGCCGGAAGTCGGTGATCTCTCGCAAGAATCGCAGCACACTCACGAGCTTTACGGCACACTGGACGAGAACAACCTGAAAGCCAGTTATGCCCGGAACTGCCTGTTAGCGCGCCGTTTTCTTGAGAAAGGGGTGCGCTACGTGAGCCTTTACTGTGCCTCGCGTGCCAGTGCCGTTGATGGTTTGCTTAACTGGGATGCGCACCGAACGCTTAAAGCCGACTATGAACGGCATTGCCCTATTTTCGATCAGCCAACAGCGGCACTTCTGAGCGATCTGAAGCAGCGCGGAATGCTAGAAGACATACTTGTTGTCTGGTGTACCGAATTCGGGCGGATGCCGACTCATCAGGAAGGAACAAGTGGACGCGATCACAACCCCGACGCCTTTACGACCTGGATGATGGGGGCGGGGGTAAAGGGCGGCGTGAGCTACGGCGAGACAGACGACTTTGGCCGTCGTGCTGCTGTCGATACGACCACTGTGTACGACTTTTATGCAACCGTTTTACATCTCTTGGGCCTCGATCATGAAAAGCTCACTTATTACCACAACGGGGCGAACCGTCGTTTGACCGATGTGCATGGCCATGTCATTAACCGCATTCTTGCCTGAGTGGGTTATACCGATCTACAAAACAAAACAGTACGCTTCCAACATGCAAACGATGAAAGACTTCTTCAATCTGTTGATGGGACCGTTCGTTGGTCTACTCTTGGCGGCATTCTGCACCCCGCTTTATGCCAATCCGGAGGGAATAGCCTTCTTCGAGCAGAAGGTTCGGCCGGTGCTTGTCCAGCATTGCTATTCGTGCCACAGCCAGGGTGCAGATAAACTCAAAGGAAACTTGTACCTGGACTCGAAAGCCGGCTGGGCAAAGGGGGGCGACAGCGGTGAGCCGGTGATCGTACCCGGGATGCCAAACCAAAGCCTGCTGATCCGGTACGTCCAACATCTCGAGCCGGGACTCGAGATGCCCCCAGGAAATGCGAAACTTCCTGATGAAGTCATTGCCGATCTTGTCACTTGGGTGGAGATGGGTGCTCCTGACCCTCGCGAAGGGATGAAGCTCGACGTTAAGCGAAGCGACAAAACATGGTGGTCGTTACAACCCATTGCTCAAGAGTTCGAATACCACTCCATTGACGGCTTCATTACAGCAGAGCTTTCGAAGACCAATCTGGCCATCAATCCCCCCGCCGATCCCCGGTCGCTTATTCGTCGGATGACATACGACATGATCGGCCTTCCCCCCTCGATGGAAGAGGTTGATGCGTTTGTCCGGGCATACGAAACTCAGGCCCAACAGGCGGTCGAGTCTCTGGTCGATCGCCTGCTTGCTTCTCCGCATTACGGAGAACATTGGGGGCGGCATTGGCTTGACGTGATTCGCTTTGGCGAAAGCAATGGCTTTGAACGTAACTTTCTGATTGATGATCTTTGGCCCTTGCGTGATTACGTCATCCGAAGCCTCAATGAAGACAAACCATTCAATCAATTCATTGTCGAACATCTTGCCGGCGATGTGATCGGCAAAGACCAGCCTGAGGTCGAAATCGGAAGCGCCTTTCTGGTCGCTGGGCCATTCGATGATGTCGGAAATCAGGATATCGCTGCAAAAAAGAACATTCGGGCCGCCACGTTAGACGAAGTCATCACGACCACAAGTGGTGCTTTTCTGGGACTAACGGTCAATTGCGCTCGCTGCCACAACCATAAATTCGATCCCATACCGACAGAAGACTACTACCGCCTGCGTGCCGCTTTCGAAGGGGTTAAGCATGGGAGGCGGACGATTGCAACCGCCGAACAGCAAAAAGCATTCTCGGCGACAATCCCCCCCCTCAACGCAGAGAAAGAAAGACTATCCGCAGAGCGAAGTCAATTGGACAACGCGATCACCGCCCGGGCGCAGATTGCATACAACGCGCAGCCACCAACCCGTCCCAAAGTTGACCCTCTCTTAACAGAAGAGACATTCGAACCGGTGGAGGCGCGGTATGTGAAACTGGTGATCCTGGCAAGTACCAGTTCTCCATCGAATGGTTACTCGGCCAGATTGACAGAGTTCGAGGTCTGGACAGACTCTTCTGAACCGCAAAATGTTGCTTTGGCAAAGTCAGGAGCAAAAGCCGAAGGCGCTCGGTCGATGATTGCTGAAGATTTTCCTGAGGCCTATGGACCACAGTTTTGTATCGACGGCCAGTTCGGTGAGCAATGGTTTGTCGGCGCACCGTCTGAGTTGACGATTACGCTACCTGCTTCTCAAAAGATTCGCCGCATTGTTTTCAGTAATGCAAACGGAAGAGGCCCAAATGACACCGCACAGGGAGCGGCCCCGTGCGAGTATGAAATTCAAGTTTCGAGCGATGGCGAAGTATGGAAAACCGTTGCCAGTGGAACCGACCGAGAACCCTGGACCCCGGCACATGGAATCGAACGCGCTCGACGAACGGTAATCACGCCCGAAGAACGTCAGCAACTTGCGGCACTCGATCAGCAACTTTCGCAATTACAAGCACGCATCAATAACGTGCCGGCATTACCGCAGGTGTGGGCAGGAAACTTTTCGGAACCGACGGAACCGACCTTTGTTCACAAAGGGGGGGACCCGTTAAAGCCAGGTGACAGCGTCGTCCCTGCGAGCCTCAACGTGTTGGACCAGGCAACTCCAACGTATGCGCTGCCAGGGAATGCACCGGAAGGCGAACGCCGTCTTGCACTCGCAAAGTGGATTACTCGTAACGACAACCCGCTAACGCCAAGAGTGCTGGCAAACCGTGTTTGGCAATATCACTTTGGTGTAGGCCTTGTCGACACACCCAGCGACTTTGGCTTTCTGGGGAGCAAGCCGACGCATCCCCAATTGCTTGATTACCTTGCCAGTCGACTCATCGCCAATGATTGGAAAATCAAGCCCCTGCATCGCGAGATACTGCTTTCGAAGACCTATTTGCAGTCGACTGCATACCGTGTCGAAGCGGCCCAACAAGATCGAGAGTCGCGCCTGTTGTGGCGATTCCCACCGCGGCGCCTCAGCGCTGAAGAGCTTCGCGATACCCTGCTTATGGTCTCGGGAAAGCTGCAACTGAAAGAAATGGGAGGCCCTGGCTTCCGGCTTTACAAATATAGCCAAAACAATGTGAGCACTTACTTTCCACTAGAGACGCATGGCCCAGATACGTATCGCCGCGCGGTTTATCATCAAAATGCACGCGCCAGCATCGTCGATATACTCAGCGACTTCGATTTACCTGATATTGCGTTCGCTGCACCAAAACGAGCCAACACCACAACACCCTTGCAAGCATTAACCTTACTTAATCACAGCTTCACGTTCGATATGGCCCGGGCACTTGCTTCACGAATCGACCATGGCGATGCCGTTGGCAACGCCTACGCACTTGTCTTGCAGCGTCCACCAACAGAGACTGAACGGTTCGCCGCCTTACGATTAATTGAGCGCTATGGTCTCAACGCTTTCTGTCGCGCTTTGCTTAATTCAAATGAGCTGCTTTATCTTGACTAGAAGTGGTTTCAAAACCCTCTGTCGGAAAAGTCGTGACCATGATTTGCCGAGGGGAACTTACGACCAACCGGGTTTTGAAACAGTCCCTAGAAATTTCCAAGCGTTGGACCGAGTTCAGCGCGTTTGTGCTATCGCATGGACATAGACCGTCACATGCGAATCGCTCCTAGCCAGGCTTGCTCAAATCAAAACCATGTCCCGGTGGTCGCCAAGCAAGTGATTTCGAAGCGTTTAGCCACTCGAACAAGTTTCGAGACCCGCTGGAAAGAAAACGGCAACGTGATTCGCCAAGCGAAGCTTTCCGTTCAGGAAATTTTGGAAGGGCTTGAAGGCAATACCCTCAGCGCAAGGCATTCGTGCTATCCGGCCATTTCAGATGCTGCAGGCTCCGCAGCTGTGACTGAACTGGCGCATGGGCCGACATTTGGGCCAGTAGCCGAGCCGCTTGCCTCGGCTGATACTTGGCCTAGTACCGGGCCAAGGTCGAATCAATTTCGACGGCCCACTGATCGATCCCGCCAGACATGCTGCTGGCTTGCTCAAATCCCTGCTGGCGGAGCCAGTTAGCCACTTTCAGGCTTCGGCCGCCGTGGTGGCAGTGGACGACAATCGCCCGATTCTTGGCCGGGGCCAGTTCTTGCAGCCGACTAGCCAGTTCGCTCATTGGCAGAAGCGTTGTCCCGGCAATCTTGACGATTGCGTACTCGTCTGCTTCGCGGCAATCGAGAAACAAAAAGTCCTCTTT
>JAIXVG010000367.1 GCA_027483145.1 Planctomyces sp. | reverse complement strand
TAATCCGGCTTTGGTCGCTGTGCCATCGGGCCGCGATGGGCGTGGCCCGCCACTTCAAACCACAGGAGACCAACATGTCAAACACTGAAACCTCTACGACCAACAGTCCATCCAAGCTGCCGACCCACTACGTCTATCACGTCCGGGATCGCCAGGGCCAAAAAGGGATTTGGACCCGCATTGGGGCCGCCTGGGGCCATGCCGATGGCCAGGGCTTCAACGTCCAACTCGAATCGGTCCCCCTTGATGGCCGGATTTCGCTCCGTGTCGCCAGCGATAAGAAAGATTAACACCAACCGGGCGGGCCAAACGGCTCGCCCACTTTATCAAGAAAGGAAACAATCGATGAATTACCAACTCGAACAACATCAGCATCATCGCAACGGGATTTCAGGAGCACCGTTTGATGTCCTGATTTTCCGTGATGCCGACGAAGGCCGCATGCTGGGGATTGTCTTTGAACTTGCTTCCCACGTCGCGGTCTTCAATCTCGACAAGCTGGCCTTGGGAAACATCGCCTTCGGGGTCAACTCCTGGCGTGGTGATCGTTACGAACCCTGGCCTCGAGAGGCCATTCGCCAGAAATTGGCGGCCGAGCGCTCTGCAGCCGATCAGACTGAGGAGGAGCAGTCATGACCCCAGCTCCCAATTCCTGCAATGAGCCGCGAGCCGCACGGATTGAACTGATCCTGCTGGAAATCGGGAAGACCGACGATCCGCACACCACCCTGGTGGATCTCTTGGCCGACGCCATGCACTGGTGTGATCGGGCCGATATCGACTTCCACCGCGCCTTGGTTCAAGCCTATCGACACTACTTCTACGAACTTAATGATCAACAAACTGACGAAAGGAAACCCTGAATATGTTGCCAACGACTCTCATCAATCCCTTCTACACAGCCCGGCTCAAGCGTCGCCAACCGGTCACGCCAGCCAGCCCTGCTAAAACTCCAGTTCGTCTCTCTTCGCCGCGACGAACGCCACCAGTCGAATACGCTCGGCTTCCGCTGGCTCCGCAAACGGCCAGCCCGGTCCCCCATCTCACCAGTCCCTATCATTTCCACCGGGCGGGAGACTATGGCGATCGGAGTTATCCCGGCAATTGTGGCGGAAACCTGATTAAGGACCTGCTGCGCTACTTTCAGCCACGACTGGTCTTTGACCCCATGACTGGCTCAGGAACCTGTGCCGATGTCTGTCGGGAGCTGAACATCCCGTGCTTATCGTTCGACATCCATCAGGGATACGATGCCTGCGATCGAGCGGGCTTCGGATCGACCGAAACGTTCGATTTCATCTGGGCGCATCCGGCTTACTGGCGGATGAAGCTCTATGCCGATGATCCGCGTGATCTTTCCCGGTCACCGACTCTGGAGCATTTCCTGAGCCGCTATCAACAGTTTCTGCGGAACTGTGCCACCGCCCTCAAACCCAGTGGCAAGTTAGCCATCCTGATGGGGGATTACTCCGATCGGGATGCGGGGTTTGTCCCCCTCACCTATCACACAAAACGGCTTGCCTTTGCGGCGGGCTTGCGGCAGTGTGGGACCGACATCATCCGGTTCAGTCATGGAGCCAGCAGTGGTCGCAAGGTCTATCGCTCCTCATTCATTCCGGGCTTGCATGATGTTTGCACGATCTTCGAGCGGCCGCGAGCCGCGACCGGCGAAAGGAGGCCGCTATGACTGGGACCACACGCCCGACGAAACCGTCACCCGCCCCCTAGGGCTATGAGTACAGTCCCTATCGGCAAGAGACTGATACTGGCGAACGAGAGATTCCCGCCTTCGAAATCTTCGATGATCATGGCAACAAGGTTCTGGAAACCAATGAAGACCAGCCAGTTGACCTCCAAGAAACTAACGCCCGCTTAGCCGCAGCCGCTCCGGCCCTGCTGGAAGCCCTGGAGGCGCTAAGCCACGTTGGTGGGTCACTCCAGGAGACTTTGACTCACGAGGGTCGGCTGGTCCTGCAGCCAGCGCTGGTTGCCGCCGCAACGGCGATCAAGCTGGCTCGTGACGGGGAACAATGAGCCAGACTGACAATATCCTGGATGACCTGTTCCATAGTTGTGCCCTGGCGGCCTACATGGAACAGGCCTCAGCCTCTCAGGGTGTGCCTGATAGCGAAGCCACCCGTCGCCGAGCGTTTCAACTCTATGAGCAAACACTGGCTGAGCTAAACCAATCACCGGCTGGGTGAATCGGTTCCGGGAATCAGACTGCGATGCAGTTTCTCGATCTGCTCGGCTTGGATTCGACCAGCCAGGTTGTCGGAACGAACCCACGCATTTCGTTGGCCCACGTAGTCGGGCTGAAACCGAAAGCCCCCTTCTTTGAGGGCGGCGAGAACTTCGGTCGGTGGCTTCTCGGTGAATTGGAGAATCAGCCGCTGATGCTCTTCGTCGGTGAGACGGTTATAGCCGCGACTCGTGTCCGAAACCCAACTCCGAAACTGACCGCGTGGCCCTTCTTCCAAGGGCATGATTGGGGCGGTGGGGGTGTACGAGCCGGTCGGCTCGAAAGGTGGTTCTTGAGCCACTCGGGTGGGGACCGCAGGAGCCACTGCGGGTGGTTCCACTGGCGTTGCCGCTACTGGCTCGGGCTGAGTCTCACTGGGCAAAACTTCCTGAGAAACAGCTTTGGTCCGCTTCCGCTTCTGAGGCGGCTTGGCCGGGGGTGCGGCGACGCTGGTGGCGGTCGCAGCATTCAAGTCTTGATGATTGTCACCGGTCGCTGCCGGTGTCTCCGGCTGTTGGCGTTTTCTGGGCATGGTCTCCTCCTGGTTGTTTAACGCGTCGAACTCCGTCGGTCTGTTCAGTCTACTACCGAGCGTTAAACAATTCGTAAACGCGCTGTACCCCCTTTTGACCACTGCTAAATGGCCCCCCAACGCCTGGCTGAAACGCCGCTAAAAAACGCCCGTCTGAATACGAGTGGGCAGTACAAAATGTGTCAGACATCTCCCCTAAGCGTTGCTTAGGAAGAATTTCACCGTGAAAGTCGGCTGGCCAGCCTGATGTCTGACAAGCCAGCAAGCTGTCTGGCCGACTGTCCTGATAGCTGGCAATCTGGAAGGACAGCAAGACAGATCGTCAGTGTGTCGACAGGCCAGCCTGACATCTGGACAGCATGTAGGACGGCTTGCATGCCAGTGAGATTTTCGAATGGCAAGCCAGCTCGCGGGCAAGCCTGACACCTTGCATGAAATAGTGCTTGCCAGACAGCAATCTTGCCTGTAG
>JAIXVG010000149.1 GCA_027483145.1 Planctomyces sp. | reverse complement strand
CCAACTCGAACGGGCATCGTCCCTCGGGGCGGTCGAACGGGCGTGCGGCCACGGCGTCACAGGTCCGCGCAATCAAGACCATCGCCAGTCGCCAGCGGCTGAACCTCGCAGCGCAGTTGGAACCGTTCGGCGTCCAGGCCGTTGAGGATCTGTCGATTCAGCAGGCGTCGCAGATGATCGACGATCTGAAGGCCGAGCCGGTCGGCGCAGGAGGGAACCGATGATCGCACCGGCCATCACGAAGTCCTTGGCAACGCCGGTGCAGCGTGACTATGTGTCGTGGTCAGCGATCAGCACGTACCAGCAGTGTCCGCTGCGGTACTACTTCCGCTACATCGAAGGGCTGGAGGAGACCTTCACCTCGGCGAGTCTGGCATTGGGCGGAGCCGTTCACAGCGCGGTCGAGCATCATTTCAACGAGTTGATGGTCGGCAATCCCGCGCCAGACCACGACACGTTGCTCAATGCGTTCTGGGACGGTTGGCGCAGCCGGGCCGAAACCGCTGCGATCCAGCTCGGAAAGGGTGAAGACCTCGATTCCATCGGCAAGACAGCTGACCGGGTCATCGCCGCGTTTCGGGCCAGTGAGTTCGCCCAGCCGCAGGGGCGGATACTCGGAGTCGAAGAAGAACTGCGTTCGCCGTTGATTCCGGGGCTGCCCGATATCCTCGGACGCATCGACTTGATCGTCGAGACCGATGAAGCCCTGAAGATCATCGACCTCAAGACCGCGCGGACACGCTGGTCAACCGAGCAAGCCGAACGGTCCGGCGAGCAGTTGATGTTGTATGCGGCACTCGCCAAGGACCTGGTTCCGGGCAAACCCATCCAGCTGGAGTTCGCGGTCGTCACCAAAACGGCCAGCCCGGTCGTGGAAACACTCCCGGTCGCCTGGGACCAACGGCGGATCGACCGCACGCAGCGAGTGATGGCAAAGGTCTGGTCCGCCATCGAAGCCGGGAGCTTCTTTCCCGCGCCGTCGCCAACGGCTTGCCCGACTTGCCCGTTTCGTACCGAGTGCGAAGCCTGGCAGGGCTGAAGACGGTTCAATCGCATCATTCACACACCAATGGAAGAACTATGGAATCACTGTTGGCCTTCGCAGTCATCGCCGGGATCATCACTTGGGCGTACAAGTCCGGCAAAGTGACCGGCTCGCGGGGAGGGTTCCGTGCCGGTCTGCGGCGCGGACGCAACTCGACCAAGTAGCAGGCTCCGGGACGATGCCCGCACGGCAATGACGAGTTCCGGTGCTGGGGCGGGCCGATGGGCTCGCCCCAGCGCTCCTTTTGCTTAGCCATCAGCGACTCCCGAATGGGCACTCTAATGACCGCCGTCACGAACACCGTACCAAGCGTCAGACACCAGAGGGGTGCCGGAAGGAAAGGCATATGTCACTCCATCACCCGGTCCGTATCCGCCGGATTCGCCCCCGTCGGCGAAGGCTCGCTGACCGTGCTGCGAGGCCGCCCTCAGAGGTGTCCGGAAGCCCCATCCCAACCCCTTGCGGAACGGTCCCAGACGGCCTGCGTTACCTCTTCGGTGGATGAGATCGCGGGCACAGAACCTGGCATCGTTGGCCCGCCGCAGTCTTCGAGGGCATCTTGCTGATAGAGGTGTGGCTTGGTCATCTCACGGTGCGGTGTTGCTCCTTTCAGGTGCCGAGAGGCGGCTCGGCGGGGCCAAGGAAACGCAGTGCAGGTGGCCACCACTCTCACAGAGCAAGGTTCGTGAAGTTGCGGAACCCATTGAACGTGTTTTTCGCTCGACAGACTCCAAGACATGCAGACGACAGGTTTGCGATAACAATATGACAGGAAGGGACTTGCGTAATCCCAGTGATCCGTGCGCACCCAGCCCTGACGCGAAAATCCCCTAGATCAGCCAAATCAAGGGGCACTGACTGCCTGAGAACGACAGTTCGTACCGCCGTTTTCCTGTCCAAATCCCCCGAATGCCACCCGGCTTGCACTCCAAATCCGCGAGGGGGGGCGCATACCGTTGGCGACTCTTACACGCAGCTCCTCTACAGCCACGATCCACAGCGGCGGCGATCCGAACCGTCTGGCAGCTCGGATCGGTGACCGTGACACCCCTTCCAGACGCCTTCTGGACGGGCTGCTCGCGCGGTGGCTGGACGGCCTCTGACCGAGCACTCGGAACCTCTCGACCGTACGGCAGGGAGACCTGTCGGATGTCGATCCGGATCAGTCGGCTGGCGAAATTGTCCCAACATTTGTCAACGCCGACTCCCGCCGGGACAGTGCAGGCACGTCCGATCCAGCCCCATCGAGCGGCCACAAGGGGCTATTCCCGGCGTCTCAGGGCAGGGAAATTTCGGTCACAACGCCCGTCTTCACCCGGACGTTGATCTCGTTCTCGACCCTGTCATAAAGGTCAACTGACGTGTCGGTCGTCGAAATACTGACGATCAAGGAGTAGCAAGCACGCTTTTCGACGACAATCCGATCCGTCCGATACGATGTGATGTCGAGCAAACCACTGGTGGATTCGATGGAGCTCCCATACTCAGATACGATAAAACTCTCGTTTCGGGAAATGCTCGGCTTAATGACAGCACCCATGCTCCAGAAGAGACTCCCAAGATGCCTGACTCCGAACCACAGGGTTGTCTGACGGTGATTCTAAGGGTATTCGGCATTCGCCTTGCCGCTGAGACAAAGAGTTCGGAACAGTTGCCGTATCGACTACGGGACGACTTTCTTTCAGCCGCAGAGCTTTCATTCTACCGAGTGCTGATGTTGGCACTCGACGGATCACACCTCGTATGCCCGAAGGTGAACCTGGCCGATCTCTTCTTCGTTGCTCGTCCCAACGAGAACCAGTCGTACCGCAACAAAATAGACCGCAAGCACGTTGACTTTCTGCTCTGCGATACCGCCACCATGAAGCCGATCATGGGGATTGAATTAGATGATGCGAGCCATGCTCGACGTGACCGGCAAGATCGAGATGAATTCGTCGATCAGGTCTTTGAGGCTGCGGGCTTGCCGTTGGTTCGTATTCGTGCAGCGGCATCATACAGCCCCCAGGTCGTCGCCGATCTTGTTCGACAGAACATCTCTGGTCGTGCAACGCCGGAAAGAGCGGTCGCGAGTCACGCTGACGCGCCGACCTGCCCGAAATGCGGGTTGCCGATGGTGCTTCGCACAGCAAAGCGTGGAGATCAAAAAGGAGAAGAGTTCTGGGGATGCCGAAACTATCCCAAATGCCGTGAAGTTGTCGGTGGCTGAGGTCCTCCACAACAGTTGAGATGCCGTTCTCCCGTGAAAGCCGTGTGGCGTAGTCGTCCGTCATGACGCTTCCGAAATCGATGGCTTGGGACAACCAGCTTTACAGCCGCCTCATTTTCTCCTTTTGGCAGAGCCCAGAAGAGACCAACACTTGCAACTGGGCTGGAATGCGTCAGCCGATTTCCGAAGCGAGCAAAGTGCCGCGAAGACGCTCGGAAAGCTGTCCGTCGGTCAGTAAGAAACCAGTCAGCCGAAGCCTTCGGTTTCGGACACGTGATCAACGTCGGCGATTGCCTCGGTCAGTCACGCATCCACTCGCTGAGTTTGGTCAGCGATCTCGAACCCCAACCTTTCATGAGCCAATCGGAACAAGTTGCGTAAGGCCGAACGAACTTCATCGGCCATGCGGCCCGACGTCGGCAGATCAAGGGTTAACGCCTTGTTTGCAGCCTGGACGGACCGTTGCACTCCCCACAGCGCTCGGCTGTCGGGAGCACGCTTGGATGTCTTGTCTCTCGTAACCAGTTGACGAACCTTGTGCCACGATGTGGCGTTCGGCTCGCTTCGCTGGAATGCCTCGAAGGACTTGAACTGATCGGCAAACCGTCGCATCCGTGAGATGTCCGATTTGTCGAGGTCCAACTCCCTCGAAACACGCTGGATCGTGCCCTGACCGTACGATTGCCGCACGGCGGGCGAACCCAGCTTCTGATTGAGCAATACCCCCAGTTCATAACGCACTTCCAGATCGCGCTGCCGGTGGGGAGTCCAAATCGCTCGAAGAGCTTCGAGCAACGCGTCCTCTCCGTTGACATGCCTCTGGCAGTGAGCTTGGTCTGATCTCGACACGCTCATGTCGTTCATGCGAACTCCTGATGAGCGTCTTCGCGGCAACCTGATTATCCCGCGGCAGGTGTGGGGTTGTCAAAAGCCTCGGGGCCAAGAGCGATTGTTGACCGCCGTCAACTTTCAGCTCACTGCTGTTTCGCGCGGTTCCTATTTACCGCGACTGCACGATCCGCTGAAGTCGCGGGCATCGCCCGGCCCAGCGTGCATCGATTTTCTTCGATGCGACGTTCAGATTTCCCAGCCAGGCGTCGAGCAGCCGGTCGTACCGGGTCAGCTGATCCTCGGCCTGCTGGCGGTTGAGGGCTTTCTGTTGGGGGCAATTGGACTGTCTCCGGGTCTCACTGACGAGTGATGACGGGCAGCAAATTGAGCGGCTCAAGGGGGGCTTTGGGGATTAAAAAACATAGTGCCAAGATGACACGGTGAGTAACGTGCTCTACTCACCGTGTCGCGAGGACGCGATTAACTACGCGGCTGTAGATTGATCTACACCGACTTTTTCGATGAAAAATGACACCAGAGTGATGACATTTGTGTAAACCGACCTACCGAGACATCATCGCGACGACGGTTCTGTACAATTTGACGACGAGGCGGAAGTCTCGACCGGCATTTAGACGTCCTATGTGTTGACCGGATTTGTTGCCGCAGCCTGATGCGGGCATTGACCATACAAGCCCACCGCCAAATTGCAGTTGGCGCAAAGAACCTGAAATCCAGGCGGGTACCCTTCCTTTTTCAACCGAGCATACATGCGTTTCGGCACTTCATGATCGCCAACCGATTGTTGCTCGACCGCTCCAGGAACAACGACACGAGAAAGCAACAAGAACTCAGCATGCTCTTCCCCGCAACAGCCACATCGTCCTCCATAAGCCTCAAGGCACTCATTCCTTACTGCTTGCTTTGAGTTTCTCTCTCTCGTACGGCACCGATCGCAGTTTGGAGTCGGCGAAGGCGTTCCACAGATCGTACAGCGGCCTTCCGCACGGTACCGACCACGACGTGCCTTGTTGGCGCGAGCGGTCATCGCCATGCAGGCTTTACAGCGTGTCTGCCCCTCGGTGGGGCGGCCACAATTCATGCACGTGTCGGACGTGTAACCATGCTTGTTGATTGCCATTCGAGCCTCAGAATCAAAGTGAGAATGGAGAATCTCCCTGACGACAGTTAATCATATCGTCGCGACACGGTGAGTAAACCTACTTTTTATCCTATTAACTTCTTCGTATCTCTCTGGCGAGAGGAGCCGCTATCGCGTCTCTCTCGCCAGAGATTGAGATTGCGGGAGAAGTAACCGGGCCGGTCGAGACGGACTGGGTGCGCCGTCTGGATCGTTACCGGTTGTCGAGACCTACCTGGCGGCCCGTTATTGTGAGCAACCAAGCCACGCCCCGCCGCGGCCCCGGATTTGGCCCCAGGACGCAATCCGCGGGTCTCGGACGATCAATGTGTCGTCCGATGGCGTCAGCGGCCCGTAGGCGACGCGTCAGGGCGTGGGCGGCCCAGAAGCTCCCGGTAGTCGTTGCGTGAACAAAGCCCATGCACAGGCATCGTGGATCGTGATCAGCGGGGCTCATCAATTCCGCCAATACCCAGGCAGGCGGTGGACTCTTACCGAGGCATTTGACGCGGTCGACACCTGCTTCCTGCCGCTTGCCGGGCGCGTTCTGAGTCCTCGCTCAAGCCGTACCGGTTTCACCGGTCTCGCGGCAAACATTCGATGGCACAGAGGAGCTCTCACTCGACGATCTCAGTCTCGGACTCGACGCACACTCGTGGGCTGATGCAGCCCCCCTTCTCCTGGATAACCCCAATTAGACAGCAGCGACAGCAACGAGCCGACAGGCGAGGCGGCATCGCTGCTGTCGTCGTTACTCGTCTTTAGACTCGTAAGAATATCGGCCGATCCGTAAGGTGTTGCGGAGGAGTCACTTGCGGATCGCAGTCAACGATTTTTCAGGCTGATTCCTGCAATTCCTGGTATTTATCCTGGTCCCAAGTGCAATTCACAGGATTAAATCGTCCGGTCATGCAATCCAATTTCGCCCGCCCTCTTCCAGTAATCGCTGAGCAGCTGTAATCAGCTCCGGTGCGAGTCTCGTCTTGCTGTTCAGCTGGCGACAAACACGCGACTCCGTCCAATTCAGCTCAGCAGCAAGCTGCTTGGAATGGATACCGGCTGCTTTTAGCTGGGTTCGAATCGAGTCAGCTGTCGGAGCCTGAGCGTGCTGGCACACGACATTCTGCGAAGCCGACCACTCGCCTCCTGGAATGAAGCTGAACCCAAGGCGCTCGGCAAACCACCGTCGCCAGCGGATGAGGTAGTCTGCTGGCGCAAAGATTCTGAGTGAGCACGTCTTTAACCACGACCGCGAACGTCCTTCCTTGACCATCTGACGGAGTTGATCGAGCGACCGCCATTGCCCACGTTTGTCGACCGCGGCTGCCACGAGACCGAGGGATTCAGACAGGTGTGCGAGATCCTTGAGCAGGATGCCAATCCATTTCCAGATGCGATTCTCATCCATTTCAGAGGATGCGGGATAACCAAGTCGGCGGAGCCACCCACCCTGGCGCTGCATGTCTTGGTCGAAGTCACCGAACAATCGGTAACCGCGTCCACGCAACTTCTTCAGGTTGCCTCCGAAAGCGATGTACTCCTGGCTTGGATCAAGGACTGGGCATGGAACTCTTGCCTTTCCTCGCACAGCCACAACACTCGCGTTACGGATCAGGACCATACGAGGAACCCTTGAGCGCTGAACGCCCACTTGTTTCCAACGGGTTCGTTCTCGCATGAGTCCTTGGACGAGACGGATTTGTCGGATATTCAGGCCCGCCGCTTGACCAAAGAGTTGAACTGGAAGATACGCGTGATGGACCTTGTCTGACCTCACCAGCGAGTCAAGCACTGTCGTTGTTTGGCCTTCGGCCTTCTTGTTGAAATCGAACTCTGCGTATTGACCTGTGATGGCCGTGCAGAGGTCACGCATATCGCCCCAGCAGGTTTCGTTGGGACGAAGGGTGTAGTGCTCGTGCCTGACTCCAGACGCGTGCATGGGACAGCGGGCCGAACAACTCTCTGGCAGGATTCGGGAGTTCAGTTCGTTGATCTGAAAGTTGAGTCGTTCAGTTCGCTCGACAATCGAATCTTGCGAGTCGTGATCGATCTCAGCAAGGGTCGTCAGCACCGGAATGATTTCTTCGCGCTCGCTCCAGAGACGACGAACTTCCCTACGTAATGACTCCTGCGTCGCACGTCGGCTTCCATCTCGATATGTTACTCGACTACGCCATTCCTTCGGTGGGGTTGCGCCGCCAACACAGGCTGCGACTGCGACGTCTGGTATCCAGACCGTGCTACGACCTTGTTCGTAAAGCCCGTAGAACCCCAGCCATAACAGAGTCTGATGAGAATTTAACTTCGGCCTGCCTCGGCCGACGTCAATGAAGCGGGGGTCAAGGAGTTCTGTTACGAATGCCGTCGGCACAGGAACAAAGTCCGGAATTGAGATAGGGTATGTCGGTCCTGGAAGCGGATTGGCATATTTGTCGGCATTCGCCACGACTGGCGATTCAACCGAGATCGTCGCTTG
>JAIXVG010000190.1 GCA_027483145.1 Planctomyces sp. | reverse complement strand
TGAGCGTCATCTTGGCTTGGTTCCCATGAAGATTTTCCTCCGATGACCACACCATCTTTTGAAATGTCGCGCTCGGTAGAAGTTTTCTGAAACCAGCGAGCGTGTGTCGTCAACTTCTGACTGTTGGTCGTCAGTTGGCGACCATCGATTTGGGCAGGGACGCCGGGATGCGGTTGCGTTACGGCTTGAGTCTGTTCGAAGAGCCTCTGATGCCTGAATGTGCTTGATGGATCAGGGGTGATCGCCGAGGCCCAACCGGTTTTTTGATGGGTTGTTTGGCAGGAAACGATATGCCCTCGGCTGATCTATTTTTGAGAGATTCCAAAACAAGCTGGCTGGTTGTTTGCGGGCTGGCCCTCGCGGCATTGCTGTCGCCCGGGGTGACCTGTGCTGCTGACCCGCAGATGTCGGTGATGCTGCCGCGTGGTGGACAGCGGGGGACCGAGGTTGAGCTTCGGCTGTACGGTGCCCGGCTGGAAGATGCCGTCGCCCTGCACATTTACGAACCGGGAATCGAAGTCCTGGAGTTTGCTGCTGTTAACGGCGGCGAATCGAAGGCGAAGATTCGAATTGCCCCAGATTGCCCGTTAGGTTCAAAGCATTTCCGCGTGCGGACGATGACGGGGATTACCGAGTCACGGACGTTTACGGTAAGTGCATTGCCGACCGTTTTGGAGGTCGAGCCAAACAACGATTTTGCGAAGCCCCAGGTCGTTCCGTTTGGAGTAACGATTGAGGGGACGGCCGATACGGAAGACGTCGACTACTTTGCATTCGAAGCGAAGAAGGGTGATCGCATTACAGCCGAGGTCGAGGGGATTCGGCTGGGTGATACGATGTTCGATGTTTACGTGGCCATTTTGAACTCGGCCCGGTTCGAACTGTCGACGTCGGATGATATGGCGTTGGTTTACCAGGACGGCGTTGCGTCAGTGGTTGCCCCTGCTGATGGGACATATATCGTGCAGTTGCGCGAGAGTGCCTATGGTGGTCATGGCGGATGTCGCTATCGGTGCCATGTAGGGCCTTTCCCGCGTCCCGTGGGGCTTGTTCCCAGTGGTGGACCTGCAGGGAGTGAAGTGGCTGTTAAGTTCTTTGGTGAGACTGTCACCGACTTAACAAATACGGTGCTGCTTCCTCAGTCGTCGAACGTTCCATTTGGTGTGTTTGCGACAGACGAAAAAGGGATTGCTCCATCACCGAACTACTTCCGATTGAGCAGTCTGCCCAACACGGTTGAGCAGGAGCCGAACCTGGAACTGGTTCAGGCGACAGAAATGACTGCTCCTGGTGCTGCCAACGGAGTGCTAATGCAAAAAGGGGATACGGATCGGTTTGTGTTTGCTGCTCAGGCAGGGCAGGTGTTTGACATTAACGTTTATGCCCGCCGATTAAGATCGGAACTGGATGCGGTGCTGTATGTGTTTAATGAGCGGGGCGAGGGTTTGGCGAGCAATGACGACGCCAACAATTCGCCCGATAGCGCGATTCGGTTCACTGCCCCGGCCGACGGGAAGTACTACCTTTCCATTTTTGATCACTTGGGTAAGGGTGGACCGGGCTATTTCTATCGAATTGAAGTCGAGCCAATTACGCGCGATCTGCAGTTGACGATTAACGAGTTCCAGCAGTTCATTGAATCGCGAGTGGTGATTCCTCAGGGTGGGGCGGCTGGATTTTTGGTGAACGCTGCTCGTAAGGACTTTGGCGGGGCGTTGGAGTTCATTGCTGAGAACTTGCCGCCGGGGGTCGCTCTTGAAGCGGTGCCGATGGCGGGCGATCAGGGGACAACTCAGTTGCTGTTAACAGCAGCGGCTGATGCTCCACTTGGTGCCAGTTTCGCGCAGATTTATGGCAAGTTGGCCGATCCGAATCAGCCGGCAGTGCAAGGCCGGGTGCGGCAAGATGCGGTGATGGTGCGGGGGCAAAACAACATCCCATTCTGGACCGAGCCGCTTCCAAGCCTGATGGTGGCGGTCTCGCAGGCTGCGCCGTTTACCATCTCGCTGGTTGAGCCGAAGGTGCCGCTGGTGCGGGGTGGCTCGATGCAGTTGAAGGTGGTTGCGACACGCGCAGAAGGGTTTACCGCCCCGATTCGAGTGGAATTGTTTTTGAATCCGAACGGCGTCAATTCGAGCCGAAGCGTTGCGATTGCTGAAGGTCAGACCGAAGCCATTATCGACATGAATGCCGCGGGGAATGCGGCGCTAGGGACCTTCCGAATTGTGGCTCGGGCGGAGGCGACTGTGGGTAATGGGAATGTCGTGTCGGCGTCGCGCTTCATCAATTTGACAGTGGCTGAGCCTTACTTGCAGTTTGCGTTTCAACCGGCAGCTGTCGAGCAGGGGAAGTCGACCGAGATGCTGGTGAATGTTGAGACATCGAAGCCTTTCGAAGGGACTGCTCGGGTACAACTGGTTGGGTTACCAAACAAAGTGACGACGCCGGTTATTGAGATTACGAAAGAGACGAAGGACCTTGTTTTTCCAATCGCAGCAGAGGCGGGTGCTCCTCCTGGCCAAAACAAAAGCCTGTATTGCCAGGTGATTGTGACCGAAAATGGGGAGCCGATTGTGCATAACATTGGGACAGGTCAGTTGCGAGTTGATGAGCCGATTCCGATGAAGGTGGCAGAGCCGATGGTTGCAGCACCCGCCCCGATGCCTGCAGCGGCTCCGATGCCAGAGCAGCCACCCGCTCCGAAGCGGTTAACCCGGCTGGAGCAACTGCGGCTAGAGCAGAAGCAACGTGTTGAATCGAAGGGGACTCCATAAACCATGCCAGTCTGTATGAAGACGAGTCTGTCGGTCGAATGCGTAGGGCCAGTCCGTATTTCGTGGTTGGTTGCACTGGTGTGCGC
>JAIXVG010000400.1 GCA_027483145.1 Planctomyces sp. | reverse complement strand
TGCTCTTCAGGAAATGCTGGCCTATGTCCGGGAAGGAGACACGATTGTCGTGACCAGCATGGATCGCCTAGCTCGCAACCTCGATTCGCTCCGTAGCCTTGTCTCGACCCTCACCAAGCGAGGGGTCAGCGTCGAGTTCGTCAAAGAGAACCTAATTTTTTCCACCGATGCGACTCCGTTGGCCAACCTGCTGCTTTCGGTTCTCGGAGCCGTGGCCCAATTCGAACGCGAACTGATCCGCGAACGACAGCGAGAAGGGATTCAGCTAGCCAGGAAACGGGGCGTCTATCGTGGCCGTAAACGGGCCTTGAGCGCGGACCAAGCCGCTGAACTCCGGCAACGCGCCGAACAAGGAACCCCGAAAGCCACACTGGCCAAAGAGTTTCACATCAGCCGCGAAACGGTCTATCAGTATCTGAGGCCACACCGCAATGGAGTAGCCAGTTTGATTGCCGTCCAACCCTAGGTGACTCCTTAGGTCATCTGGCTTTCATTGGAGAGAGTGATCGCGGAGGAATCGGTTGAATCCATCCCCTCGGGATGTCGGGCTTGTTTGTGAGATCGTCAGCATATCCAGGAGAGTCAACCACGGAAACAGCAAGAAACCATCCTTTTAAGATTCGATCAAATCGCCGACAGTGACTCGGGCGACTTCAGCACACGTTGTTTCTCCGGCCAGAACACGTCGAATTCCGTCCTCCCTCATCGTCGTTAAGCCTTCGCTGGCACCTTTAGTCAGTATCTCGGACGCGGTGGCTCTCCGCTGGATTAGATCGCGAATCGATTCACTCACCGTCAGTAACTCGCAGACCGCAAAGCGGCCTAAGTAGCCGGTTCCTCGGCAAGACCGACAGCCGATTCCGGCGTAGAAGTGTTTATCCGCCGACCCGCTCAGTCCTAGCGAGAACAAGTCTTCTGGTGGAGGATCAACCAAGGTCTTGCATGCTGGACAATTCTTGCGAACAAGACGCTGGGCTAAAATTCCAACCAGGCAACTGGCGGCCAAATAGGGTTCGATCCCCAGGTCCAGCAGCCGCGTGATGGCACTGGCTGCATCATTAGTGTGCAATGTGGAAAGGACCAAATGGCCCGTCAGCGCCGACTGGATCGCCATCTCAGCTGTTTCACGGTCTCTGATCTCGCCCACCAGAATGATATCTGGGTCTTGCCGCAAGACACTTCGGAGGCCACTGGCGAACGTCAAGCCTTTTTTGACGTTGACTTGGGTTTGGCTAATTCCATTGAGTTGATACTCGATGGGATCTTCGATCGTGACCACGTTGAGTTGGGACGCATCGATTTCTTGCAGGGCGGCGTAGAGAGTTGTGCTTTTGCCGCTACCGGTGGGACCGGTGACTAAGATCATCCCGTGATCGCGTTGCACCAATCGCTGCAGCCTAACCAGAATTTCGTCTCGATAGCCGAGATCGGGAAGACGATAGACGCGCGCACTTTTGTCGAGTAAGCGGATAACAATTCGTTCTCCGAAATTGGTTGGCAGCGAGGCGATACGTAAGTCGATGACACGCTCCCCAACTTTGACCGAAGCCCTGCCGTCCTGCGGCAGCCGTTTTTCTGCGATGTTCATGCCACCCAGGACCTTGAGTCGGCTGAGCATTTCTTCTTGGAGTGTTTTGGGGACGACGTGCACGTCGAATAAGACCCCATCAATCCGATACCTGACTTTCGTTTCAGATTCGTAAGGCTGGACATGGATGTCGGACGCACGGGCCTGTACGGCTTCGAACAGGACGGAATTAACCAGCCGCACCACCGGCGCTTGCCCATCGGTGTCCAAGAGGTCAGCCCGCTCACCGAGAGAAACGGCTGCTAAATTGCCACCCGGCTGTAACGAACGCAAGACCCTTTGGGTTTGGTCCGTCTCGCGTTCGAAGGCCAGATTGATGGCGTTCTGAATCGTGGCCGGGGTTGAAAAAGCGAGTGCTAACGGCAGGCCGAGATGGCGTTCCAGGTTACTGAGTGACTCTCCTGCACTCGGCTGCCCATATACAAAGACTGGCCCGTGGTCGGGGTGATCAATCGCAATGATTTGATGTTGGCGGCAGAATCCGATCGGGACTTGCTGCACAAACTGGTGCTGCACTGCAGATGGCTCGATCGTATCGAGGAACGGACAGTCGAGAGCCTCGGCCCACGCGCGGAGTTCTTGTTCTCCGCTCAGTTCCAGCCAGACGGCGATTTGCTGAAACCAACGAACGGTTTCTAACGATGAAGGCTCCGGTGGTGGGTCCGTTTCCACGGGGGGCCTTCCGACTAGCTCACGTTGGCGTCGGGCTGATGTCAGGAGTCGATCCCGCAGCGACATTGTGTAAAGCTTTCATCGCATCAGCCGCGGAGCGCTCACCGGGTAGTCGCCAAAAATCTGCGCTCGGCCAGTATCGCGTTCTGAAAGATAACGCAGATCCCGAAACTTGTCTTCCCGCAGAATAACCGGCTTCAAAAAGATAAACAGGCTGAAGTCACGCTTGTTCTTGGTGTTATTGCTTACCAGATACCTAATGATCGGGATCAGTTCGAGAAACGGCAAGCTATCGACGGTTTGGGAAGCATTGGAGCGGTTTAGCCCTCCGACGATGAGCGTGTGCCCGTCGGGAATCGTGACCTGCGAGACAATCTCGTCCGTTTCGCGCGGTGGGGGGACAGATGGACTCGACTGTGTACCGATAAAGTCGTTGAGTACGATGGAGAATTCGAGTTGGAGTTGATCTTTGACGCTGATGTGCGGCAAGACCTTGATCGTTGTTCCGGCCTTGGCGAACCCCCCGAAACTGGTCGTGGAGACAGTTTGGGAGGCATTGACATTCGTAAACGGAACTTCAGTGACGCTACTCAACACACCCGTCGAGTTATCACTGACCAGCACACGCGGAGCTGAAACGACTTTGGCCCGCCGGTGATTGGTAAAGGCTCTCACCACGACATCTGCCACATCGGGATCGACTAAGGCGCCATTGAAGCCTGTTCCCGGGATAATGCTCAAGGCCCCGGTAACAGGGTTGATTCTGCTCAGCCCAAACGAACTGAAACTAAAGAGTTTTTTATCGCCGGTTCGATCCCCTCCGGAGACTTCGACGCCTAATTGAAAGCCATCGCTGGTGTCCAGCGTGATGACTTTGGCTTCGATGAGCACCTGTGGTCGATACTGATCAATTCGCTCGACCAACTCGGCATACAGGGCCTGCGCTGATGGATCGCCAATTACAATGAGAGTGTTCGAGTTGAGGTCAGCGGTGACTCGTGCTCTTCCAAGAATTGATTCCAGGTCGACCCCTTCGCCGCGAGATTCTGCAGCCTGATTAGCGCCTGATTCGGGTCTCACCGCCCCTAACACCGGGGGGAAGAGGGAACTGGGAGGGGCCTGCCCCTCCGGCAGGCCAGCGCGACCACCTGGAGCTGGTGGCAGGGGACCACTGCCACCTAGAGCGGGCCGCTGTTGAACCC